>NZ_CATNHG010000094.1:0-42333 GCF_950097965.1 Bacillus sp. T2.9-1 | reverse complement strand
AACTTTTTCAGATAGTGGGGGGCTAGCCCCCCACTATCTGAACTAACATCTATAGAATTATCAAAGAACAATATTTTAATTGGAAATTACCTCGAAAGAGGACTATAAACTTACTATACGAGGAGATGATAAAATGAATATTTATGATTTTGAAGTTAAAACAATGAATGGAGACTTACAATCATTAAGTAATTATAAAGAGAAAGTATTATTGATTGTAAATACAGCTAGTAAATGCGGCTTTACACCTCAATTTAAAGAATTACAAGAATTGTATCAAACGTATAAAGATAAGGGATTTTCTGTATTAGGATTCCCAAGCAATCAGTTTTTAAATCAGGATCCAGGAACAAACGAGGAGATTATGTCGTTTTGTGAAATAAACTATGGTGTAACATTTCCGATGTTTGCTAAAATCGATGTAAATGGAAAAACGGCTGATCCACTATATCAATATTTAACAAAAGAATCACCTGGTACGCTCGGAGTAAAGGCGATTAAGTGGAATTTCACTAAATTTTTAATTGATCAGGATGGAAAAGTTATTGGGCGATATGCACCAAATACAAAGCCATCCGAATTAAAAGAAGACATTGAAAAGCTATTGAATCATTAAAATAAAAAAGGGATTCTGCTCGAAATTTAGTGGAGACGTAATTTTACTTCAAGAAAGGCAGAACCCCGTTTCTTATACATATTTTTACTCTATTAACGATAAGAAAATAAGCGGATAAAACCTGATTTTTTTTGTTTCGTTTCCTTTTCGTTTATGAAATTTTGTTTTGTTTTTCTTGATTTAGCAGGATTATCTTCTTTATCTTGGTGGATAATCGGATTTTCTAATCGTGTTATTTTTTTTTCTTGGCTGACAATATGTTCTTGCTGAAGTTCAATATGCTCCTGTTGTTTTTTTAATTGTTGCACTAATACTTGATTGAAATTTTTTTGAAGTTCTAATTCTTCTTTGATTGTTTGTAAATCTTGAAGAATTTTTTCCGTGGCATCGGTGGCAATTGGGATAGAGGTAGGGACAGGGCATGTAAGCTCATCTTCAATTTGTCTTAAAGACAGTTGCTTTTCATTTCGCAGTTGTTTCACCTTTACTAAAATATCCAAGCTTTTTTGATCAAAATAGCGATAGCCATTTTCTCCAATAATAACTGGGATAAGGGTTTTTAACTCTCTTAACCAGTTTCTTAGAACCCCAGGACCTTCATCAATATATTCCGCTGCTTCTTTCACACTTAATAATTTTGTTTGTTCATCCTTAATAGAAAGTTCTTTTGTTTGTACACTTAACATTCTACACACCCCTCAATAATCATAATCAAAGCAAAACCATTGGCAAGAAGGACGTTTAAAGGCCTTGTCTTTATATCTTTCGAGAAAAGAGAAAAATATCCTTTGACGAGCTTTGTCTAGTTTTGTTGGATATCATATTTAATTATCAGAAAAATTATTATTGCAATATCTTTACAAACATTCTTAATAATAATACGATAAGAAAGGAACGTTGGAAAAACATTCCTATATTAATGAAAGGAGGAGGTACTATGCGAAACCACAAAGAAGTATCGATGCAAACAAAAATTCAAAATAAGAGGGATGAGGGTTCTTAGTGGAAAAGATGCAGGATGAAACACAAACAATAAAAATCGTTAGCTATCATGATGGGCTTGCCAAAAGTGTTGCTGATATGTGGACAAAGAGTAAGGAATCTTGGGGAGGTTCAGGTAAAACAGAGGAGCAAGTGCTCGAGCAGCAGCAAAGTTCCGATAATCTTGACACTTTCTTAGCTGTGTTGGGAGAAGAAGTGGTGGGATATTGCGGATTTTCTGTTTATAAGGAAGATGTTGGAGCGCTATATGTACCGTTGTTAAATGTTCGCCCAGATTATCATGGAAAGAAAATAGGTAAAAAGTTATTATTACATGCCCTTAACATGGCAATAGACAAAAAATGGCCAAGGCTTGATTTATATACATGGGCAGGTAACTTAAAGGCAGTTCCTTTATATAAGCGCTGTGGTTTCTTTTGGGAGGATAACGATAAAAATACTCACTTAATGAACTTTATTCCAACTGTTCGCAATAATGAATTAATCAATCATTATTTAAAAGACATGGATTGGTATGATGATTTAAAAAGAAACCTGGAAATTAGACCAGATGGAGAAATTGTTAATGGATTTACACACTATGAATATGTTTGGCAAAAAGAACGGGAAAGTGTTGTAGTTAAATTCGAAAAAACAGGTAGAGGAATCAGCTATATTGAAACAAAGGATTTTCAGTTGGAATTAATAATGGAAAATCATGAGTGTATAGAAGAAATAGAACAGCAAGTATCCTTGAAAATTAAAAATAAAGGAGCAAACCCAATTTCCTTGCAAGCTAGGGCTGATAATGATGGCAGAATTAGCTGCAGTTTCTCCAACACATTTACAGTAAAGGAAAAGGAAGAGTTGATTGTTCCATTTCCTTTTGTAGTAAAGGTAGGAGAGGAGCCTGTAGAAGGGAAAACTTTCCCGTCGTTAAAAGTTGATCTCAGCATAAACGAATTGGAAACAAGTTTACAATTGGGGATATTGCCTAAGTCGCCAATTTCTATTGAGACAAAAGAAATAGATGCCATTTTAGCTAAAGGAATGAATACTTACTTAGATTTGGAACTCCAAAACAATTTAAACAAAGACATTAGCGCTAACCTAATGATACCGATGAATAAACATATTCAATTTGATGGGGAGAAGTATTCTTTCACTCTGGCAAAAAAAGAGAAAAAGTGGATTAGAATTCCTGTTGAAGTGAAGAGTTGTGGCTGCTTTAAAGAATACTTTCAATGTGAAATGATGGGTAATGACAATAAGCTATTAAGTATTCAGAAAGAGATAACCCTTGCATTAAAAGGGATTGGTGAACAGTTTGTAGTGGAAAATGATAAGAGCTGGAAGGTATATAACGGTCCACATCAGCTTTCTATAAGTAAAGTTGATCACACAACGGAAATTGCTGATACAGATTTCACTCTTTTTGCACCAGCAATCGGAAAGCCTTTTTCTAGTGAACTGTCTAAACTAAAGCCGTATTTGGTGAACACAGATAAAGCTGGAAACAGTATTGCAATAAAATTATTCTTTAAGTCTAGCGATTTTCCTGGTATGGAAATTATTTTAACGAATGAACTTTTTGCAGAAGGTTTAATAAAGCGTTTGGTAACAATTAATAATAATAACTTGGTAGAAAAAGAAATAAGCCTACAAGAAACATTCTATGATTCTTGGCATAATTTATTTCTCCCTTTAAAAGGAGAAGTTGTGTCATTTTGTGAATTAAATACTGTACTTCCATTTGAAATCGCATCAAAGGATATAACGGGTAATTGGTATTTTTCTACTCCAACAGTGTTTCCTTTTGGAGTAGCATGGGATAAAGACGCTCGCATAAAAATGGATAATTGGAAAATGCATATAGAGTCTACACACTTCCTTCAATCAAATGAATCAGTCGATTTCCCCCCTATTTGCATAAATATCGGTGCTTATCGCAAATGGCAAGAATGGCAGCTAGCTGCGGAGGGAATGAAGGACGAACACAAAAGAAAAGTTGTAAAGGAATTAATCATTGAATATAACGATGGAAATATGATTTGGGATAAAGATGAAGATGTTAAAGTATCTCTAAAAAACTTTAGAAATCAACCAATAATTGGTGATGCTACCTTTAGAATAAATCATAATAAGGTCGATTGCGTTCAGATCAATACAGAGCAATCAGAAGTTTACCGAGTAAACCATCAAAATGCCATACAATTAGGTCTAAATAAAATGACTACTACTATAGCGTCAGCAACAAAGGATATGGACACAGCTCATTTGTTTTTTGTTTCGAATCAAAAAGGGATAACTACACATCTTTTAGAAGAAGAAGGATTAGCTGTTTATCAGGTTTCCAACGGAGTAGTGACATTTAAAGCTTCTCCTGCCTATTATCCCGGTGTTTATTCCCTTGAAGCGAACGGGAAACACTGGCTGGAGCACTCTTTTCCAAAACCGATTGCAAAAAGCTGGTGGAATCCGTGGTGTGGTGGCATAAAAAATGGTCCACCAGAGTTAAATGTCTTTTCTTTATTAAAAGAACATACAATATGTGAGTTTACTAGTCTAAAGGATATCCATCACAATGTCTGGTCTGGAATAAAGCTGGAAACAACGATTAATCATCATCAAAAATGGAAGGGTTTAAAGTATGTGCAATATTATGTAACAATGCCAGGCATACCGTTAGTTATTACATTTGTAGAAATAATGAATGATGCTGGAAAACGTATGGCGGAAGAAGATTGGCATACCAATCTATTTATGGCATGTAACGAGGAAGAAAAGTGTGTGCTTCATATAATGAGCGATTCGGTGGCAAATAAGCGATTTATCGTTGCTGACGAAGAGCAGGAAGCAAATGTAAAGGATAATTACTACTTATCATTAGGGGAAGATAAGTTTTACTTTATCACAAGTGAAGACGCAAAGGATGCAGAATATTATAGTAATAAAGATGCGATACAGTTAATTTCCTTTGACAAATGTAAAAGAAAAACAAACCGCCTATATACAGAACCGAACTATTTACTGTTTGCGAAAGAGGAAATCTCTACCAGTCTATTAAAACAAGTAAGAAGAATTGCATTTTAAGAAAGGGAATATTTTTAATGAAAATAATTGATGCACATATTCATTATTCGAATATAGACACATTCAAAGATACTGCAAAAAATCTTTCCTTAGTTGATTATAGCTTTGAAGGAGTTAAAGAGGAGATGGAGAAGGCAAAGATTGTCCTTGCAATTGGAATGGGCGTTACAGAAACTCCTGAAATGGGTTTTCCTGATTACCATGCGCAAACGCCGATGGGACTTGATTTAAGTGCAACTCTTCCTGAAAATATAGTCTACTGTGCTGGCGTAAATCCATATGATATGGATATGTCAGCAATTCAACGTTTGGAACAAGAGATTCAAAAGCCGAATGTTGTCGGAATGAAAATCTATTTAGGATATTATCCATTTTATGCTTATGATGATGTTTATGAACCAGTTTACAAGCTTGCAGAAAAGTATCATCTTCCTGTCGTTTTTCACACAGGAGATACGTATTCTGAAAGAGGGTTATTAAAATATAGTCATCCTCTTGCAATTGATGAAGTGGCAGTAAAACATCGTAAGGTGAATTTTATGATGGCTCATTTCGGTGATCCATGGACGTTAACTGGTGCTGAGATTATTTACAAGAATTCGAATGTATATGCAGACCTATCTGGTTTAATTGTTGGAACAAAAAAAGAATTGGAAGAAGCACATGAAGGAATATTTCTTGAACATTTGCGTCATGCATTAGTCTTTTCCCATTCCTATGATAAATTGCTTTTTGGCACAGATTGGCCATTAGCGCCATTTGGTCCTTATATTGATTTTATTAAAAAACTTATACCAGAGACCTTCCATAAAGATGTATTTTATCGGACAGCCTTGAAAGTTTTTCCGAAAATTAAACCGTTTTTAAAGGATGAATAAAAATATCATACAAAAAAGAAAGCAGGAGGAGAATGGATAAAACATTCTTCTCCTATTTTTTGTTTAGAACAAGTGATATTCTTTCTTATTCGAATAACTGCGTTTCATGATACAATAAGTTAAATAGAAGCATAGCTGGATGTGAGAATAAGTGGATATTATATACCAAGTAGAAAATTTGGTGAAAATTGAGATGGAAAAAGATGCGAGTGGACATGATTGGTATCATGTCGATAGAGTTCGAAAAATGGCTTTATTCCTTTCGAAAAAAGAGGGAATAGGCTATTCGATTATTATCGAGCTCGCGGCATTATTACATGATATTTCAGATGAAAAATTGAATAAATCAAAAGAAGAGGGGCAAAGGAAATTAGCGTCTATACTTGATACTATTCCGGTAGATAATCAAGATAAAGAGGTTATTTTATCCATTATTTCTTCTGTCGGCTTTAAAGGCGGAAACGGAATACCTCCAAGTAGCATAGAGGCGAAAATAGTCCAAGATGCAGATCGTTTAGATGCGATTGGGGCCTTGGGAATCGCGAGAACTTTTGCTTTTGGTGGAAGCACTGGAAGTCCTATATATGATCCCGCTTTACCAATAAGAGATAAGATGACGGAAGAAGAATATCGGAAGCATAATTCTTCCTCTATTCATCATTTCTATGAGAAGCTATTAAAAATAAGAGATTTATTACATACAGATAGTGCCAGAGAAATGGCAGAAGCAAGGCATCTGTTTATGGAAACCTTTTTACAAGAATTTTATAAAGAATGGAATGTACAGGATGAAGAGTATTTTAATTGAAAATGTAACAAAAACATATGGAGAGAAAAAACTATTTGAAAATATATCTTTTTCGATAAGTGAAAAAGAACGAGTCGGTTTAATCGGGATAAACGGTACAGGAAAATCATCTTTATTAAAAATAGTTGCTGGAATGGATATTGCAGATAAAGGAGAGATAACTGCACCGAAAGATTATCAGATTGCCTATTCTGCACAAAGTCCTGAATTAAACCCTGAGCTTAGTGTCTTGAACCAAGTATATGCTGGTGATGCACCTGTATTAACGCTTATAAAAGAGTATGAAGCCCTGTTGATCCAAATCAACAATGACCCTGAAAATGAGAAATTCCATGAAAAGCTTTTTGTTCTGCAAAAAAGAATGGATGCTTTAAACGGCTGGGAAGTTCATACAAATGCAAAGACTGTTTTAATGAAATTGGGGATTGAGCATTTTGATAAAAAAATCGGCGAATTATCCGGAGGACAAAAAAAACGTGTTGCGTTGGCACAAGTCCTCATTCAAGAGCCAGATTTACTTATTTTAGATGAACCAACAAATCATCTCGATTTTGAGGCTGTGAAATGGCTGGAGGATTATTTAAGTCGATATACCGGCGCCCTTTTACTAGTAACACATGATCGTTACTTCTTGGATCGTGTAACGAACAGAATGTTTGAACTGGACGGAGGGAATCTTTATAGCTATAAAGGGAACTATGGAGATTTCTTGCAGGCTAAAGCTATTCGCGAGGAAAATGAAGCGGCGACGATTGAAAAACAAAAGAATTTATTTAGAAGAGAATTGGAATGGATTAGAAGAGGAGCAAAGGCTCGTTCCACAAAACAGAAAGCAAGAATTCAACGTTTTGATACTTTGGACGATAAGCTAGCGAATGTTAAAGGAAAAGATAAATTAGATATTTCGCTTAAAGGGAGCAGATTAGGAAAACAAGTATTTGAATTGGTTGATGCTAGCAAGCGTTTTGAGGATAAAATCATTTTAGATCACTTTAATTTACTTGTGAAACCTGGAGATAGATATGGGATAATCGGTAAAAACGGAACAGGAAAATCGACGTTCCTAAATATTTTGGCGGGCAATTTATCTCTTGATGCTGGTGAAAGAATTATTGGTCAGACTGTAAAGGTTGCATATTATACACAAGAAAACGAAGATATGGATACTTCCAAGAGAATGATTGAATATTTAAAAGAAACTGCAGAAGTAATAGAGGCTTCAGATGGAAAAGTCATTACAGCTGCTCAAATGCTAGAAAGATTTCTATTTCCCCTTCATACACATGGGACCATTATTGGAAAACTTTCTGGTGGAGAAAGAAGACGGCTTTATCTATTGAAAATTTTAATGGGAGAACCAAATGTACTATTATTAGACGAGCCAACCAATGATTTAGACACACAAACATTAATGGTTCTAGAAGATTATTTAGGCGACTTTAATGGTGTCGTTATTACCGTATCTCATGATCGCTATTTTCTAGATAAAGTAGCTGAACAGCTATTAATATTAAAAGGAAATGGTGTAACGGACACATATTATGGCAACTACAGTGAATATTTAGAGGTTGAGCGAAAAGAAGAACAACAAACAAAAGAAAAATTCGACACACCGAATGTCAAGAAAGAGCCAAAAGCGAAAAAAGTAAAACTTAGCTATAATGAACAAAGAGAATGGGAAACAATAGATGAAGATATTGAAAAGGTAGAAGAAAGACTAGCAAACATTGAAACAGACTTAGCCGAGACAGGCAGTGATTTCGAAAAAGCTGCTGAATTAATGAAAGAGCAAGAACAATTAAATGAGAAATTAGAATATCTTATAGAACGATGGAGCTACTTATCGGAAATAGCGGATAAGTCGTAACAACAGGAAAAATGTCTTGGAAAGAGTCGTAAAGAGTGGAATTTATGAACAAATGACCTAGCTGTATGCAGGTGAAAGAAGAATGTTTATTCAGGCCGAGGATGTACTTTTTTTGAAAATAACGATAAAAATCCGAAAGCTATTTCTTTTTTGAAAAGGAAAAAAGCATGATAATATAAAGGATGTAAGAAGGGGGAATGGAATGTGAGGATTATTTCTATTGAACCAACACCAAGTCCAAATACAATGAAGATTAATTTAGACCAAGAGTTGCCAATGGGAAAAAGCAATAATTATAAGGCTGAAACAGTAGAAGATGCACCGGAATTAATTCGAAATATCCTTTCCATTGAAGGGATAAAAGGGGTCTATCATGTAGCTGATTTTTTAGCAGTTGAAAGAAATGCTCGCTATGATTGGAAGGAATTGCTTTCAATAGTGCGCAATGTCTTTGGTGAGGATGAAGTAACCCAGAATCCACAGGAGCTAAATGAGCATTACGGAGAAATTAAGGTCCAAGTTCAAATGTATAAGGGCATACCAATGCAAATTAAATTATCGGATGGTAATGAAGAAAAGAGATTTGGCTTGCCACAATCGTTTATTCAAGCCGTTTCAGCAGTGCGTACGCCTGAAGATAATGTTGTGATGACAAGAAAATGGAAAGATTATGGTGTGCGATATGGCGAGTTTGAGGAAATTGGTAATGTTATGGTGGAAGAACTCGTTGCTGCATATCCACAAGAAAGATTGAATACAATCATCGAATATGCTATAAATCCTCAAACGGAAGTAAGTGGAAATGCTGCCAGAGTAAAAACAAAGCTTACTTTTGCCGATTTAGAGGATCCTGATTGGAAAGTAAGATATCAAAAGCTTGAACAAAGTGAAGATCCAACAGTTGCCGATATTCCTGTTTTAACAAAGGCGCTTGATGATGAAAAACCATCGATTCGCAGACTTGCAACTGTATATCTTGGAATGATTGAAGATCCCGCTGTTCTACCTTCCTTGTATAAGGCGTTGAAGGACAAAACAGTTACTGTCAGACGTACTGCAGGTGATTGTTTATCAGACTTAGGATTCCCTGAAGCAATGGAAGAAATGATGGAGGCATTGTCAGACAAGAGCAAGATAGTTCGTTGGAGAGCAGCTATGTTTCTATATGAAGTTGGTGACGAAAGAGCACTTCCAGCATTGAAAGCTCATGAAGATGATCTAGAATTTGAAGTTAGCCTGCAAATAAAATTAGCAATTGAACGAATCGAACTAGGTGAGGAAGCAAAAGGATCGGTTTGGAAACAAATGACAGAGGCGCGGAAATAACGCTGTTAGTAATGCTAATGCTTTTTTGATTGCAGGAAGAGCATTTCTAATGTATATTTATGGGATATAAAACATAGAGGAATTGGAGGAATTAATTATGTCAATGGCATATGATGAATACATGAAACAAGTAGTAAAGCCAATGAGAGCAGAACTAACACAAGCAGGTTTTGAAGAGTTATTAACAGAAGAAGCAGTGGAGCAATTTATAGAAACAAATAAAGGGACTTCCTTAGTAGTAGTAAATTCAGTTTGTGGATGTGCAGCAGGATTAGCAAGACCAGCTGTTACACAAGCAGTACTTGCTTCAGAAAAGAAACCAGATCATTTAGTTACCGTATTTGCTGGGCAAGATAAAGAGGCTACAGCAAAAATGCGCGAATACTTCGGCGATATTGAGCCATCCTCTCCATCTATGGCACTTGTTAAAGACAATAAAGTCGTTCACTTTATTCACCGTTACGATATTGAAGGAAATTCCATGGAAGCAATTATGGAAAATCTAGTTTCAGCTTTTGAACAATATTGCTAAACAAAGAATGTTTCATGAGAGAGGCGGGCTTGCCACTTTCTCTCATGAACCTTCTTTTTTTTTATCATGTTACCATCCTTCAATAAACAGGATTAAACACTCTTTATTGTCCTTATTTAAACTTCAATATGATTCTCCTCTCTTGCTTATCCTGCATTTGAGAAAAGAGAGGGGGGAAATCCAATGTTCCTAACCATCCGAATGGTTCCACTAACATTCTAAGAGTATAAGGAAGAGGCTGGGAAATAAGCACTTCAACCAACAACAAACACGAACTATAATGTAATTAAATTACAAAAAAGTTCTTTTTTGTTTTTTAGAAAAAGGTTTAAAAACGAAGTGTAATGGAGCGGAAGACGCTCGACTACTGCGGGAAATAGAGACGCTTTAGACCCCGCAGCGCATGCGAGGAGGCTTAGCTTCCTCCCCGGCGCATCGAGCGTCCGTAGCGCAATGGAACGACTTAGTTTTTACACTTAACTATATTAAAAAACATAGATAACCATCATGAGAAAGTAGTTTTATTTAAGAGCTAAATTAAAGATTGTTCGTCTTTAAAGACTAGTTATTTAGTTTTGTCCCAGCCTCAGTTTTCCTTTATTAGAAAAATAAAAGTATGATAAATAGGAGAACAACATGATTATAACTACTGCAGGTAGAACGAATAAGGAAATGGAAATTCTCGCAAATAAAATTGCCGAAATATTTCAATGTAAATTCGTAGAACGAAACAAGGCTTCAATTGATTACCTTAAAGCGTATTATATGATGGATATATTAATCATCGGCAAAAATCGTTTTGAATATTATCCATTAAATACAGCACAACCATTCTTTTTTCATCCGAATTCGGCGGTATTCCGGATCAAAAGACTTATCAATCAAGAACATGATCCCTTTATCCAAGCAACTAATTTATCGAAAGGGATGTCCTTTTTAGATTGTACGTTAGGACTTGCTTCAGATAGCATTGTTGCTAGTTATGCCGTTGGAAGCAATGGGTATGTAGAGGGATTGGAAGTGAATGAGATAATCGCTTTCCTTGTAAAAACTGGTTTAAAGGAATGGAAGACAAGTCATTCGACAATCGATAATGCGATGCGTAGAGTCAAAGTTAAGCATGTTAACGCATTAGAGGAGCTTATCAAAAAAGAAGAAAATAGTATGGATTGTGTTTATTTGGATCCTATGTTCGAAGAAGAAATTTCTTCTGATGGTATCCATTCATTAAAAAAGCTAGCATATTATGAAGAATTGACAGAAGAAATTATCAATCATGCAAAGAGGGTTGCAAAACAAAGGGTCGTTTTGAAAGATCATTTTAAAAGTAGCAGATTTGATCGATTTCAATTTGAACAGCTAAAACGTAAGTCAGCCAAATTTCACTATGGAATTTGGCTAAAAAAAGAATAATGAAAAAATAATCTATCTATATAGGATAATACTAGATGATTTGATAAGAAATAATATATACTTAGACTATCAATATTATTTTATTACATTTTATTCTCATCAGGATGAACGGAAAGCGAGGTGTAATAAATGCCTAATTGGATTCGTAAAAGCCTGGTTGTATTTGTTTCTATTTTAACTTTTGGCCTTGTGTCTCCATCACCATCCACATTTTTAAATAATAACAGTGATAACGATAAGAAACCAATTGATGAAAGAGAAATGTCTTTTGCTAGAGAAAGTATAGAAGAGGCTATACTGACAGATAGTAAAGGCATATCAAGAGAAGAGTTTATTAGTGATATGCTTAAACGAGCAGAAGAGCAAAGTTACTTAAAATTCGGATCGAAAATCAAACCGGTAATTGAAGATGAATTTCGACTAGTCGTTCTCCCAAATATGGAAAAAGCAATTAGTGAGGTAACGAGTATTTTTCCGGAAGAGGAGTTAAGCTATTTGAATGTGACTGAGCTTCCATCATCAGGAACAAGTGAGCGGATATTTCATATTTCAAGACAAAATGAGGACATTATTCGTTTTCATGTAAGAAGGGATCGACCACCACAGGAAGGGTATTATTTTAACTTCCATTATCATACGTATCATGATCAATTCCAAACACATTATACACTTGGGGAAATTTATTGGGATAAAAATACTCCCCCTAAGTGGATGAGTTAGAAGAGTTGGCTTTACTTGTAGCAATTGTTGCTTGTGAATGAAAGAAGTTGAAACTTTTCTTTTCTGATTACGTATAGAAACTATAATGAAAAAATTTGGAGGTAGTTTAGTTATGGCAATTAGTTTATCTAAAGGACAAAAAGTAGACTTAACAAAAGGAAATCCTGGATTATCAAAAGTGATTATTGGATTAGGCTGGGATGTAAATAAGTATGATGGCGGAAAAGATTTTGATTTAGATGCCTCTGTATTTTTACTTGGAGAAAATGGAAAAGTAACAAATGATGCTGATTTCGTTTTCTATAATAATCCATCAGGTGGAAATGGTTCCATCGTTCATTCAGGAGATAATCGTACAGGTGCAGGTGATGGAGATGATGAACAAATCATTGTTGAATTAAAAGAAATTCCTGCTAACATTCAACGGGTTGCATTTACCATTACTATTCATGATGGAGAAGGAAGAAATCAAAATTTTGGTCAAGTTTCTAATTCTTATGTTCGTATTTTAAACGAGGAATCAAATGAAGAGTTAATTCGTTACGATTTAGGCGAGGATTTCTCTATCGAGACAGCATTAGTTGTTGGAGAATTATATCGTCATAATAATGAATGGAAATTTAGTGCCATTGGAAGTGGATACCAAGGCGGTTTAGCTGCATTAGCTACTGATTTTGGTCTGGAAATTGGCTAATTTTATCAGCATATTATAGGGGGAAGCTCTTTTCATGGGAATATTTGAGACAATTATTGATACATATGCCCAGTTTTTTAATTGGGAAATGTGGGGAGAAGTATTAACTGACCCAGTAAGTTGGGGTTATATTGGAACATTAGTAATATTAGAAGGCCTGTTATCTGCGGATAATGCATTGGTACTAGCTGTAATGGTTAAACATCTACCACCAGAGCAAAGAAGAAAAGCATTGTTTTATGGCTTATTAGGTGCGTATTTATTCCGCTTTATCGCAATTGGAATTGGTGTTTATTTAATCGAATTCTCATGGGTGAAAATACTCGGAGCTGCATATTTAGCATATCTCGCTATTAAGTATTTCATGGATCGAAGAAAAGCAGCGAATGAAACAGAAGATGAAGAAGAAAATAAAGGCATTAATAAAAATGGGATTCTAATCCGTACATTTGGTCTATTTTGGGGAACAGTAATTTCTGTTGAATTAATGGATATTGCCTTTTCTGTAGACAGTGTTTTAGCTGCATTCGGTGTAAGCAATCAAGTATGGGTATTATTAATTGGTGGTATCCTTGGCGTTCTTATGATGAGAGGTGTCGCAGGTGTTTTCCTTAAATTAATCGATAAAATTCCAGAGCTGGAAGCAACTGCATATATCCTTATCTTAATTATCGCAGTTAAGATGCTGCTAGGAGTATTTGATATTCATATTGATCATATTTATTTCTTTGGATTATTAGTTATAGCATTTGGTGCAACCTTTGTTGTGCATTTTAGAAATAAGAAAAAAGCAGAACAACAGGGCGAAGCATAATTATTTGAGGATATTTCTAGTAGCATTACATTAAGATAACTAGAGATATCCTCTTTCCCTAAGACTCTTTTCTAATAGATTGTTGTTTTTAAATCGGTTAAATGACTATAAGACTTAAGATTTAAGAGCAACAATTTGGAAGAAAACAGCCTTCCAAAAAAGTAATCTTATTTTTTCTCCTCCGCCTATTACCTGCCCAGGATATCCTTCGCATTACTTACGATAGGCAATATGGAACATCCTAAAAAAACGCCATGATAAAGTAAATATTTTCAAAAAAATAGTTTTATTGTAAGATATAATTAATTATCCTACTATAAAATTCGATTCTTATTTTTGAATTTTCAGAATAATTATTAAAAAGTTGTTAATATCATTGAATGGAGCAAAGGAAATGAAATTATTCTCTGACTTAAATGAAAAACAAATGGAACGTCTTTTCTTTAAATTACCAGAAGAGGTGTTTAGTACTTCGGAGAAGGAAGTATTATCCTATGCACTTGCTTCCACTTTATACATGCCTGCAACAAGACCGAATATTTTCCACGATTTATTAACAAAAAAACACGCAGCTTTAACATCCATGGTAATTTGTCTAGAGGACTCCATAGGTGATCACGAAGTGGAGATAGCTGAACGTAAATTAGTCGAAGAATTAACAAACATATATCAAGCGTTGGAGGACAGCATTCTTATAAAAAATGAATTACCATTGATTTTTATTAGAATACGCTCTGTATCTCAGTTTTTAAATCTAATGGATTTGCTTGGTGAAAAAATTAGTTTATTAACTGGTATCGTCATACCTAAGTTTGAAGCGGCAGTGGGAGAGATCATTTTAAAAGAATTAGAAAAATATAATATGCTAGGGCATTCTTTATATGCGATGCCGATTTTAGAAACAAAAAAAATAATTGAAAAAGAAACTAGAATGGATGAACTTCTTTCCATAAAGAAAGTACTAGATGAATATAAGCATCTCATTTTAAATGTGCGGATTGGCGCTACTGATTTTTGCGGATTGTATGGTATTCGTAGAAATGCAGAAACGACTGTATATGATGTTGCGATTATTCGAGATTGTATTTCGGATATTGTTAATGTATTTACACGTGCGGATAGTGCATATGTTGTTTCTGGACCAGTTTGGGAATATTTTACAACGAGCGAGCGAGTTCTAATTCCGCAATTGAGAGAGACACCATTCCGAAAGCGGTATGGAAAAGCTGGAATGAATATGCGAACACAGCTCATAGATAAACATATGGATGGATTAATTAGAGAAGTTATGATGGATATTACGAATGGTTTAACCGGAAAGACAATTATTCATCCTACACATATAAAACCAGTGCAAGCATTAAATGTTGTTTCCTATGAGGAATATTTAGATGCTTGTAATATTATAGAAAGTAATAATGGGGAGATTGGTGTAGTAAAAAGTAGTTTTTCAAATAAGATGAATGAAATTAAGCCTCATTTCTACTGGGCACAAAAAATTATTTTAAAATCAAAGGTTTACGGGGTGTTTCATGAAGGATTTACATACATTGACTTACTTAAACAAGAAAATTTCATTACCAATCATTCATAATTTACAGATGGACATCATCATCGAAGAAAATCCATTTCATCTTCCACTAGAAGATTTTTTTAAAATGGCAGCACGAATCAATAAGAAACGGGCATTTTTATTTGTTAGTAAACTATTAGGCAAGCATTTACCGATTGAGCCAAATAAAGGGCTCCTTACTGGATTTATGTTGGCAGCACGTTATGAAGAAATTATTACTGGCACTATTTCTCCCCAAAGAGAGGAAATAATGGCTATTTATCGTGATTCAGCTTCACAGTTTTTGGACAAGCCATTTATTTCAAGTACACAAGCAAATCCTATTATAATCGGCTTTGCAGAAACTGCAACGGGATTAGGTCATTCTTTTTTTCGAGCATTTAAACAGGCTACTTTTTTCCACACAACTAGAGAAAACGTAAATGAGCTAGTGCCAATCATTACTTTTGAAGAAGAGCATTCACATGCAACATCTCACCGTTGTTATGTTGAGGAAGACACTCTTAATAATCTACGAGAAATTATTTTAGTAGACGATGAATTAACGACAGGCAAAACAGCTATAAACATTATCCGAGATATTCATCAGAAATATCCTAGAGATAAATATACGGTTGTATCCATTCTAGATTGGCGTTCCAAAAAATGGCAGTTAGAGATGGAATCCCTTGAACAGGAATTGCAAATTAAGGTTCAAGTCGTCTCTTTACTTAAAGGTAGCTTTGAGCTTATTGGTGTTCCTCTTAATCTTGTTTCGCAAACGGAGATAACTGAAACAAATAGAAAGAAACCGCAACTTGAATATATTAGTCTCGAAAATTATGTGAAAGAGCGAATCGTCCCAATCACTTCCACAAGTTTGGCAGGGATAAGAAATGACTATGGGTACTTAAAGGATACAGGAAGATTTGGCATCCATGTGGAGGAACTCACAGACGATTGGATTAGACTCGCAGCAAATGACCTGAAGAAAAAGCGTGTGGGTACTACGCTTTGCATTGGAACAGGGGAGTTTATGTATATTCCAATGAAGCTAGCAAGCTATATGGGAGAAAATATATTTTATCAATCAACGACTAGAAGTCCTATTTATCCCAATAATGAAGAGCATTATGGGGCTAAAAATGCATTCTGTTTTTCAAATCCAGAAGATTTGGATATTGTGCATTATTTATACAATATTGATGCTAAGCAATACGACGATATCTTTTTATTTTTTGAGCGCAAGGTTAGTGAGGATAGATTAGCGGAGTTGCTGGCTGAATTAACAGCAGTTCAAGTGAAAAAAATAAATATTGTATACTGTAGCGGGAGGTAAATCATGAAAGCAAACATAGATCATCTAGTAAGGTTCGGTTCTTATGATAAAGAGGATGTTATATTTCTATTAAAAGACTTAAGTGATGTTACATTAGAGGGCTCAACCGAGGAAAGGGAAAAAAGGGTTCAAGGTGGAGAGCATTATAGTGAAACATTACCAATCGAATACAATCCACCTGAACATTATTTGCAGCTTTTTTGGGAGACGCTCGATGTTTATAAAGACAAAGTAGCCCTTTGTACCGCAATTGTTGCAGAACAAATTTATCACAAACATGGTAAACAAACAGTATTGGTTTCCTTAGCACGAGCAGGAACACCTATTGGAATCTTAATTAAACGCTATTTGAAATGGAAATATGACGTTTCTCTTCCTCACTACAGTATTTCTATTATAAGAGATAGAGGAATAGATGAAAATGCAATTCATTACATGCTGCAAACACATAATGGTTATGCCCTGCAATTTATTGATGGATGGACAGGAAAAGGAGCAATTTCAACTGAATTAACGAAAAACTGTGAGGAGTTTTACCAAAAGTATCAGATTCGATTAGATGATACATTAGCAGTGCTTGCTGATCCAGGATACTGTACAACACTTTATGGAACGAGAGAAGACTTTTTGATTCCAAGTGCTTGTTTAAATTCAACAGTGTCAGGACTAGTAAGTCGCACTGTGTTAAATGAAGAGTATATCAAAAAAGATGATTTTCATGGGGCGAAGTATTATCAGGAATTAGAGCCATATGATGTATCGAATAGCTATTTAGACGAGATTACAGAGGCATTTCCAAAAGTAAATCCACTCCAAATAGAGGAATGTATTCGTGCAAATGAACTAGATCAAACCGTTGATTTTAAAGGAATGAAAGATGTTCTGACCATTAAGGAAGAATTCGGTATTGATAGTACCCATTATGTAAAACCAGGTGTCGGTGAAACAACAAGAGTATTGTTACGAAGGGTGCCATGGAAGATATTAATGAAGGATCCAGATAGCCCTTATGTTCAACATATCGTCTTATTAGCACAAGAAAGAAACGTAGAAGTAATTCCATATCCTAATATGAGCTATACATGCTGTGGATTAATTAAGAAGGTAGTGCGAAAAGGATGAATCTATTTGCATCAGATTTAGACAGAACGTTAATTTATTCAAAACGTGCATTACATGAAATGGAAACACCTTGGAATGAATCGATGATTGGTGTGGAAGTGAAAAATGGTGAACCTGTTTCTTATATGACAAAAGATAGTTATGATTTATTGAAGGAGATTGCTACTAAGCATTTTTTCGTTCCTGTTACGACGAGAACTTATGAACAATATAAGCGAATTTTTATTTTCAATGAAGAAATGCCAATGACATACTGTGTTACAAGCAATGGAGCAAAAATTCATTATAAAGGAGAGCTTGTAAAGGAGTGGGCACAAACCATTCACACCAGATTAAAAGAAGATTGTATGGAGAAAGGTGAATTACTACAAAAGCTACAGATTTATTCTTTACATGGCGAGTTGAAAATTGCCGATAATCTTTTCTTTTATTATGTATTAAAAACAAATATAGACGAAGATATCAAAAGAGAGCTAATCCAAGTTGCAATAGAAAATGGATGGAATATATCTTTACAAGGAAGAAAGCTTTATTTTATGCCAAAGCCTATCTGTAAGGGGGAGGCAATTAAATACATAATAGAAAGAGAAGGAGTGGAGAAATCAATTGGCGCAGGTGATTCCTTATTAGATTTACCATTTCTAAATAATTGTAAAATAGGTTATATTCCAAGACATGGAGAGTTAACTCTAGAAAAAATAAAAAATCCAACACAGCATCTAACCATTCAAAAAGGAGCATTTGCTGGTGAAGAAATCGTGAGAAATGTGCATAAACAGTTTATTTGTTAAATAGGAATAAATAGGATTAGAAGAAAGAGGCGAATGGAAAACACTCGCCTCTATACTTTATCCAATAGTAATGGATGGTTAGAATGGTAATATGAAACGATCATAATGGTTATTCCCTTTATAAGAGTAAGTATACTTATAGTTCATCTTCTGGCGGATCTTTAATCCATTTAAGCAATAAACAATAAATGGAGATGAAAAATAAATAACAGCAAATAAATACAATAACCCCGAATAAAATAGATTCAAAAAATATAGCCATAAAAAAACTAATCATTAGAGAAATAAAGATTAAATCAACAAAAACATACATATTTGATGATAGAACATTTTGTACATAAATTAAATCTGTTTCAATTTCATGATACGTGTATTTTCGAAAAAATGATCTCATAGTTAGCACCTACTCGCCTAATGTACTGTATTATATGCTCGAGTAAAAGATTAGGTGCTTACATCACGATTGAAAGAGAGAAGTGAAAAACCTTGTCCTTTCGCCTAAAAAATGAAACCTTTTTATAACATTTTCGTAAAGAATTATTAAGTAGAATATTTAGTCATAGCGTAAAGCTATGCTATGATAAAGGTAGACAGTTATCATTGGTTTAAAATTAGGAAGTGGAGAAAATGAATAAAGACTATTATACAATCAATAATGTTATCCTTCCTTTGTCTACGGAAAATTGGTTTGATATTCTATTAAAGCCAGTTAAAGAACGACCGCTACACGATACGAGTAATCGCATTTTTACGTTCGGTCAGGCTGTAGTAAAATTACTTGGAATACCAGTAGACGAGGATGAATATTATAATCAGCTTTTCAATTGGATAAATAAAGATAATACAGGCTTACATTTACTGACAGATGAATCGCTTGATCGGACGATTGATAATCAGCATTTTCAATCTATTCAAAAAGTATTTAATCGGATGCAGGAGCAAAATTTATCCATTAATCGTTTTGTTGCTTTTCTAGATGGAGAAAATGTGTTGATAAAATCCTCTATTCCTGCCATTCATAGAAAATTGAGAGAGAGCTTTATTAAAGTCATTCAGCATTTTTCAGAAGTGGAAGAAAACGGCTTGAAAAATAATGATTTAAGAAGATTAGTAGTTGATATAATAAAATGGTCCATCAATCATTTACAACCAGCTATAGAAGAAAGCCAATTAAATGAAAATATGCCTAAATTTCTTTGGTATGGTGATGCCAATAAAAGTCAGTCTTACTTTATTTACTTTCTTCTTACCTTTGGTTGTGACATCGTCATTGTACATCCTAATGGGGATGACATTCTAGAAAAATTAAAATTGGATAAGGAATTATTTTTTCAACATCAATACCCACGAATGAAAGAACCTGAAAGTTTTCCTAAAGAAGAACGAAAAAGAACAGCAACTGTAGCATATCGAGCGTCAAGGGAGATTGAGAGTATTCTTCACCATGAAGGTTCCAATCTTTATAAACCGTGGCAATTTAGAGAATATCTACCGATTTCCATTACATTAAAAACGACGTATGATGAAATCTTTCTTCTTGAGAAAGAACTGGCAATGATTCGTCCAAACTTTGATGTTAAAAATGGAGAAGTGCATATCCCGTCTGTTTTTGCTAAAATATTTGGTGTAAGTAAGAATCGAAAAGAGTACTGGGATCGAATCCATGCTATCGTGAATAAAGAGGAAACTTTATTAATTCGAAGTTTTCCGTTCACAAGAGCTATTATTAGTGATTTTCGATACCATTATCGTGGTGCACTTGGAACAGATGGTTTACTTGATCCAGATAAGATGATGGTAGCACATTATTGGAAGTATAAACAGTTGCCAGCAGGTTTGCAGAAAGGAATAGCTGCTGCTATATCAAGAGTTTGCACAAGGCCATCTCTGAAGAAGCTGGCTAATGAATCAGACGAAGATGTAGCGATTTTTCTGTTTTCACAATGCTTATTAATACCGGACGATTTTTTGAAAATGTTGCAAAAGTTTGATTACGCACAAGAAGTACCAAGTATCGTACTGTTTAAAACAGAGCAAAATGGTGTGTTTACAAGAGAAGATGCAGCCTTGCTGCTATTAATGAACACACTTGGGGTAGATATTATTATTTATAATCCTGCTGGCCATGTAGACATGGAGAACTATACAAAAGATACATTATTTGATGTACACTGGCTTGAGGATATGGTGTTTGACATGGAATATAAAGAACCATCCTTTTTAAAAAGGGGTATATTTAGCGGATTTTTAAAGAATAGAAAAGGAGAATAAAAGATGAATATGCAACCATCAAATGTAAATAATGCAGACAATCAAGTTGCAGAGATATTAACAGAAGAAAAAGTGTCGGAAATAAAGTTAGCGCTTAGAAATGAGCCAGAAGTACAGAAATTGGCACAGTCGATTGACGAAAAGGATCAAATTCAAATACTCGAATTCGGGAAGGAACCTGCAACGCAAATCTCAAAATTCTCTGATAAAATCCTTAATAATATGAGAACTACTAAAGTAGAAGACTCTGGCGAATTATTGAAACAGCTTGGTAGAATCATGGACAAATTTGACAAAAAGGATTTTGAAGAGTCATCAAAGGGTTTTTTTGGCAAACTGTTTAAAAAAAGTGAAAAAATAATGGAAAAGCTTTTTGGAAAATACCAGTCTATGGGACAAGAGATAGATAAAGTCTATGTAGAAATTTCAAAATATCAAAATGAAATGGTTGATTCTACAACGATGCTCGATGAAATGTACGAGCAAAATTATCAATATTATTTAACATTAGAAAAATATGCTGTAGCAGGAGGCATGAAATCGGAAGAATTAAAGACCCATGTACTTCCTCAACTTGAGGCGAAAGCAATTGCTGGTGATCAATTAGCAGGAATGCAGCTTGATACCTTGAGAAATGCAATAGAGCTCTTAGATCAGCGTGTTTACGATTTGGAAATGGCAAAAATGGTTGCCTTACAAACTGCTCCTCAAATACGCTTATTACAAAGAGGAAACACTAAATTAATTGGTAAGATCAATTCAGCATTTGTGACGACTATACCTATTTTTAAAAATGGTCTTATTCAAGCTGTTGCAGCCAAAAGACAGAAGTTAGTTGCAGACAGCATGAGTGAATTGGATAGAAGAACAAATGAAATGCTGGTGAAAAACGCTCAAAATATCTCCCAGCAAAGTGTAGATATTGCAAGGCTTGCAGGCAGCCCGAGCATTAAGATTGAGACAATTGAAGAATCATGGAATATTATTATCAAAGGAATGCAGGAAACAAAAACGATTGAAGAAGAAAATAAACGCTTAAGAGAAGAAGGAACAAAAAAATTAGAAGAATTGCAAAATAACTTCAAGCAAATGAAGCTTCAAGGGTAATTCAGACTTCATTTATGAGCCAATTTATTAAAGTATTTGACTAACAGTGTTGATTGTAGTGACTTCATTTTATTCTATAGGTAGTTAAGTTGAAAACATAGGGTTGGTTAAGTAAGTACGTCTTTCTTCCTTATGAATGCCTGTTTTCTCTGCAATCAACACATTTCTTTTAATAGCAAATTTCTTTTGTAAGTTAGCATGGATTAATATTATTTCATTTATTGAAAGCTTTAAAAAAAGTTTGATAACAAATATTACTACCATACATAGGAGTGAGAATCATGGCAATTAATTTACAAAAAGGACAAAGAGTTGATTTAACAAAGGGAAATCCAGGATTAAGTAAAATTTTAATTGGTCTTGGCTGGGATCCAGTTCAGCAAAATAAAGGCGGAGGGCTATTAGGATCTTTATTTGGTGGTGGTTCGACAGCAAGTATTGATTGTGATGCTTCTGTCATTATGGTCAATGAACAGGGGAAGGTTCAAGCAAATAATGATGTTATCTATTTTGGAAATTTAAAAAGCCGCGATGGTAGTGTCCACCATTCAGGAGATAACCTAACAGGTGACGGTGATGGGGATGATGAACAAATAAATATTGAATTAAATAAGGTGCCATCACATATTCAAAAGTTAATATTTGTTGTAAATATATATGATGCAGTGAAAAGAAGACAACATTTTGGCATGATTCAAAATGCTTTTATTCGAATCGTCAATCCTTTATCCAATCAATCGCTTATTCACTACAACTTGACAGATGATTATGCAGGTAAGACTAGTTTGATAGTCGGTGAATTATATAGACATGGACAAGATTGGAAGTTTGCGGCAATTGGTACAGGGACAAACGCAGGTAGTCTAGGTGAAGTAGTTAAATCTTATTCCTAATTTTGTCAACTAGGCACAAAAAAGCTGCTGTCTATAAATCAATCTATTATTCAGATATGGGGGAATAGAAATGAGTATTAATCTTTCTAAAGGACAACGAATTGATTTAACAAAAACAAATCCAGGGTTAACTAGAGCTATCATAGGGTTGGGATGGGATATTAACCAGTACGATGGTGGAACTGGCTTTGATTTAGATGCGTCAGCTTTTATGGCAAATGAAAACGGCAAGGTTATTAATGACGAGGATTTTATTTTTTATAATAATCTTGTCCATCCAAGCGGTGGAGTGGAGCATACTGGTGATAATCGCACGGGTGAGGGAGATGGAGATGACGAACAAATCATTATTGATTTTACGAAGATTCCTCTTCACGTTAATAAAATCGGCATTGCTGTTACTATTCATGATGCAGAATCAAGAAGACAAAACTTTGGACAAGTTTCCAATGCGTTTGTACGTGTCGTAAATGAAGATAATAATATAGAAATCCTACGCTTTGACTTAGGAGAAGATTTTTCTGTTGAGACAGCTGTTATCGTTTGTGAGCTTTACAAACATAATGGGGAATGGAAATTTAATGCTATTGGAAGTGGTTTTTCAGGAGGACTTGCCGCCCTGTGCCGTAATTATGGATTAGAAGTGTAACTAGAATTGTAAGTCTTTAAAAAGAGTCATATCCCAAAAGAATGACAGCAGAAGAATTGCAAAAATATTCTTCTATCCATTCTTTTGGATTTTTTTATGAAGATTTTAGGTAATTTTATCTAGTTTTTGAGATTCCTAACCTATGCTATAATTTTAATAGAATAGGATTCTCCTCTCTTTCTTATTTTTAGAAAAAAAACTAGAGAGGTTAGTTGTGGGGGATATGGATGAGATGGCTCAAAAGAATAGCACCATTATGTATGATAGCAGCAACGAGCATTTTGATGGGAAACTCCCAGCTTCCGAATAATGAAATATACTTAAAAAACTTATCTGAACTAACCATTATTAAGGCGAATTTATCCCTAGAAGCAAAAGAAAACTTAGGAAATATGATAATTTTGCCAGAAGAATCTTATGATCAAGAAGAAGCAGCTGCAATAATTGAAAGATTAAATCAATTGCCTTCTACTCTATTAAATAAGGTGCAATCTAGTGGAATAAAAGTAAAATTATTTACTGGAAAATTAACAGATAATAAGACAGCACAGAAATTTGCTGGAATTATTCCAAGGGGCTACACCTCTCAAAAGACGTGGGATGATGTTCCTGGTATTGGTGGCGGGAAAGTGGTTCTTGTAAAAATAGGTGCGAGTGAAAAGGGACAAGGGCACAGCTCTGTTAATTTAGAATATCATGAATTGGCTCATTCCATTGATTATAAAGTTCTAAACAATGCGAGCAAAACAGAAGCATATAGATTAGTTTGGAACGAGGAAAAAGGGAAGTTATTTCCTAATAGACAATACTTTCTTCAATATGCAGAAGAATATTTCGCAGAAACATTTGCCATGTTTTATATGGGAGGAAAGGAAAAGGAAACACTTTCGCAACTAGCTCCGAAAACATATCAGTATATCGCTACAATACAATAAGCTTGTAGGGAATCGCAATTTAATATAAAGGGTGTATAAAATGAGACAATATTTAGATCTATGTAAGCATGTTTTAACAAATGGTGTAAAAAAAGAAGATCGAACTGGAACTGGAACTATTAGTACCTTTGGATATCAAATGAGGTTTGATCTTTCAGAAGGATTTCCATTAATTACAACGAAAAAGCTGCATTTACGCTCCATAATTTATGAGTTGCTTTGGTTTTTAAATGGCGATACAAATGTGAAATATTTACAAGATCATAATGTTCGAATTTGGAATGAATGGGCAGATGAGCAAGGTAACTTAGGCCCAGTTTATGGACATCAATGGCGCTCTTGGACGACAAGAGAAGGGAACACAATTGACCAAATATCTGAATTGATTCATGCAATCAAGACAAATCCAGATTCTAGAAGATTAATTATTAGTGCATGGAACGTTGGGGACATGGAGAAAATGGCTTTGCCACCATGTCATTGTCTTTTTCAGTTTTATGTTGCAGATGGTAAATTATCTTGTCAACTGTACCAGCGTTCAGCAGATGTATTTCTTGGAGTGCCTTTTAATATTGCTTCTTACGCTCTGCTTACACATATGATCGCCCAAGTTTGTGATTTAGAGGTAGGAGAATTTATTCATTCCTTTGGAGATGTTCATATCTATACAAATCATGTTGAGCAGGTAAAACTTCAGTTAACGAGAGATCCAAAGACATTACCACAGTTGAAAATGAATAAAGATGTAAAAGATATTTTTTCCTTTAAATATGAAGATTTTGAAATCGTTAATTATGAAGCACATCCCCATATTAAAGGGGTGGTCAGTGTATGATTTCCTTAATTGTTGCAATGGATAGAAATAATGTTATTGGTGTCAATAATCAATTGCCATGGCATTTGCCAGAGGATTTAAAGTATTTCAAAAAAATAACGACAGGGCATCCAATTGTGATGGGGAGAAAAACAAGGGACTCAATCGGCAGAAATCTTCCAAATCGTGAAAATGTCGTTATTACGAGAAATCAAGGGTATATTTGTGAAGGATGTACAATATTCTATTCGATTGATGAATTTTATAAATGGAGTAAAGCCCATCAGGAGGAAGAAATATTTGTAATTGGTGGAGCTGAGCTTTTTGCAGAAACATTAAGCGAAACAGACCGATTATACATTACACGAATCGACCATGAATTTGAAGGAAATACCTTTTTTCCTGCTTTAAATTGGCATGAATGGAAACTTGTAAGTGAACAAAAAGGGATAGTAAATGACAAAAACTTGTATCCTCATGTGTTTTATGTCTATGAAAGAGCAGAATAATAAGAAAAAGGAAGGCGAATTCGCCTTCCTTTTTCTTATAGAAAGATTGTAGTAATCTTTTATATTAATTAAACATAGAGATATACACAAAAATACATTAAAGCACTGCCAGCTAAAACAAAAATATGCCAAATGGCATGAAAGTAGGGGATTTTTTGCATGACATAAAATACACTACCAACAGTATAAAGCAGGCCACCTCCAATGAGAAACAGGAAACCAGTCATTCCAATTGCATGATAAAGTGGCACGATTGCCATCACAATTAGCCAGCCCATAATAACATAGAGGATTGTTGATGTTACAATATATTTTTTGACATAGTAACATTTAAAGACAATCCCAATAATAGCTAATGCCCAAACAATCCCAAAAAGGGTCCAGCCTAAGCTACCACGAATGGCAACTAAAACAAAGGGAGTATATGTTCCTGCGATTAGAAGATAGATGGATGAATGATCCAATATCTCGAAAAAATCCTTTACTTTTTCATGGGTAATACTATGCAATAATGTGGAGCATAGATAGAGGATAATCATGGAAGCACCAAAAATGGAAAAACTTACAATTCTCCATGGGTTAGCAGTTTCAGCTGCATTTAAAATAAGCATTACTAAAGCGGGAATACTCATAAGTAATCCAATACCATGGGTTATACTGTTGGCTATCTCTTCTTTTAGCGAAAAATCTTTTATTGAAAAATTCATAAATGAAAGTCACTCCTTATTCTTTCATTGTAAGGTATTACTTCCATAAAAACAAACAAATACAGCGATGAATTTATTGGGAAAAATTCTACGCAATCAAAATATATGAAAAAAAAGAAAATTTAAAATTTTATTAGGAGAAAGCGAAAAATTCATGGTATAATGTACGAATTAAAATGGTTAGAAATGAGGGTGTGGAAATGGAACAAAATGTAATGAAAAAATGGGTGCAATTGGAGGATATTATTATTGCATACCAAGGAATTAAAGACATAGTAGCCCATACTCCCTTACAAAAAAATTATCGATTATCTGAAAAATATGATTGCAATGTTTATTTAAAAAGGGAAGATCTACAGCATGTGCGTTCCTTTAAATTAAGGGGTGCATTTTATTCGATGAAGATGCTAGAAATAGAAAAAATGAAAAATGGTGTTGTTTGTGCAAGTGCAGGAAACCATGCTCAAGGTGTAGCATATTCTTGTCGTTATTTAAATGTTCATGGGAAAATTTTCATGCCAGCTACAACGCCTAAACAAAAGGTTACGCAGGTTAAAATGTTTGGGAAGGAAAATGTGGAGATTATTTTAACTGGTGATACATTTGATGATTCCTATGTAGAAGCAGTTGCTTGTGCAGAAGCAGAAGAAAGAGCATTTATTCATCCATTTAATGATGAGAATGTCATTGCAGGGCAAGGAACGATGGCCATTGAAATGATGAATGATATTGATGTTCCAATTGATTATGTTTTTGCAAGCATTGGTGGCGGCGGTTTAATGGCAGGATTAAGTACATACATGAAAAGCGTTTCTCCATTAACTCAAATGATTGGTGTGGAGCCAGCTGGTGCACCTTCGATGAAAGAAGCCTTAATTAGAAATAAGGTAGTAACACTAAATAAGATTGATAAATTTGTTGATGGTGCAGCAGTCAAAAGTGTTGGACAAAAGAATTTTGAAATCTGTAGAGATTATGTTGATGATATTGTTTTAGTGCCTGAGGGAAAAGTTTGTACGTCTATTCTTTCTTTATATAATGAGCATGCTATCGTTGCCGAACCAGCAGGAGCTTTGCCAGTTGCTGCCCTCGATTTATATAAAGAAAAGATAAAAGGGAAAAACATTGTACTTGTAATTAGCGGTGGAAATAACGATATTGATCGTATGCAGGATATTAAAGAACGTTCTCTACTATATGAGGGATTGTTATATCACTTCATTGTAAATTTCCCCCAAAGAGCAGGTGCGCTTAGAGAATTTTTAGATGATGTGTTAGGACCCGATGATGATATTGTCCGGTTTGAATATGCCAAAAAGAATAATAAAGAGAATGGTCCAGCGCTTGTTGGCTTAGAGCTGAAGAATAGGGATGACTATAAAGGACTAATTGAAAGAATGGATAAAAAAGGTTTTCCTTACACGGAAGTGAATAGAGATTCTAATTTATTTCATTTGCTCGTCTAACATCTAAAGTAATCGGTAATGGCCATGCGTGAGAAATTTAATCATGCATGGCCATTTTTTTAACTATTTTTAACATGAAACAAGGACAAGTAGAAATAATTTTCTAAATGCGTACACATATTTTATTCTTAAAGAAACATCAAGGATATGTGATAAAATTCACAGGTTACGAAAAGTATAATTTGTGGTATAGTGAATAGTATATGCTCAAAAAATAAAATCAATAGAGTGAGCATAGGAAAATCCTAAAAAATAAATGTATAATAAAGTAAGCGTTTTAATGAAAAAATGAATGACAAATAGGGACGTGTGAAATGAAAAAAATTAAAATTGTAACAGATTCAACAGTTGATTTATCGAAGGAAATATTAGAAAAATATGAAATTGAGGTAATATCTTTATCAATTTATATTAATAATAAATCATATTTGGATAGGGTGGATATTACCCCTGCTGAATTTATTGATAAAATGATGGAATCAGATGAATTGCCTAAAACTTCACAGCCTTCTGTTGGCACTTTCATTGAAAAATATGATGAACTTGCTGATAAAGGGTATGATATTATATCCATTCATATGACAGGCGGTATGAGTGGGACGGTAGAATCAGCTAAAAGTGCGAGCCAATTAACAAAGGCGAGTGTCTTTGTAGTAGACTCTGAGTTTATTTCAAAGGGGTTATCTTTTCAAGTATTAGAAGCTGCAAAAATGGTGCAAAATGGACATAATGTAGCGGAAATATTGCAAAGATTAAATCATGTGAAAAAGCATACGAAACTTTTTGTAGTAGTCGATACATTAGAGAATTTAATGAAGGGCGGAAGAATTGGAAAAGGAAAAGCTTTTCTAGGCTCTTTACTAAATATTAAGCCAATCGCGACGCTTGAGGAAGGTGTATATACACCTATTGCAAAAGTTAGAAGTCGCTCCCAAGCAGTAAAGTATTTAGTAGGTGCATTTGTAGAAGACAGTCTTGGCAAGAAAATTAAAAGTGTAGGAATTACACATGCTGGTAGTCTTGAAGTTGCCATTAAATTGAAGGAAGCAATAGAAAAGGCCACTGGATTTAATAAAGTGGATATAGATTATACTACACCTGTTATTTCAACACATACAGGACCTGGAGCTATTGGTTTCAGCTACTATATTGAATAGCAATCTTACCAACTTGATAAGATTTTAGATGCATTTATAAAAGAGGCTGGGACATAAGTATTTCAATCAACAACAAACACGAACTATAATGTAATTTAATTACATTATAGTTCGTGTTTGTTTTTTAGAAAAAGGTTTAAAAACGAAGTGAAATGGAGCGGAGGACGCTCGACTCCTGCGGGAAATAGAGACGCTTTAGACCCCGCAGCGCAGCGAGGAGGCTTAGCTTCCTCCCCGGCGCATCGAGCGTCCGTAGCGCAATGGAACGACTTAGTTTTTACACTTAACTAGATTTAAAAACATAGATAACCATCATGAGAAAGTAGCTTTATTTAAGAGATAAATTAAAGATTGTTCGTCTTTAAAGATTAGTTATTTAGTTTTGTCCCAGCTTCTTTTATTCTGACAATAGTGGAAAAAAAGGAAATAAATCTTCTATGACAGGTGAACGTATTTGTAGAAAATGGGAGAAATGAAACTAGAGAAGTGGATTCAGGCTGCGACTCTTAGCAACAAACTTTACAAAACTTAGCCTATTAAATAAAAAAATGGAGTAATTAAAGGGAATTTAAGCGAAAATGTCGAATCAAGTTAATAATTATATTTACGTACACTTATAAGTAAAGCAGTGTATTTAATTGTGAAATTGTGTGTTAAAAGCATTAGATATAACCTTATTGACTGATACAGACCAAGGAATATAAGAAATAGGTGGCCAGTATGATAAAAAAAATATGTAATATTCCGTTTGTGAATAAAAAACAAGTAGTATCTTTTTTTCTGCCTTTTTTCCTTTTAATTCTTTTTATGACATTCATTTTTTATTTTCATTATCAAGATTTAAAAATACATGTTGAAAATGATGGAGAAGAAGTTTTAACTTCATTAAGTAAAAATGTTTCTTTTCAAATGAAATTATGGAAAAGTAATACTTCTAATCAAATTTTACAAAACGTGATCCATTCAACTGATTTTAACAATAAACTTTCAGAGATGCCGGAGAATATATATATATCAATAATAGAAGAAAATGAAGAACAGGCTCCTATAGCAGTTATTTCTCCCCAAGATTTAAAATTGGAAATCAATTATGTTAATACTTTAGCAGATAAAGCAATGGACGTTTACAATAAATCAATTGCATCGCATGATATGCAGCATAGTAGCATATACAGATTAAAGGAAGAGTATTATATGAGTTCCTTTACACCTATTAATGATGAAAATGGACAATTAGTCGGAATTATAGGGATGGACACGAAGATCAATGATCAATTCATTTTTTTTAAGAAGATAATCATTCAAACTGGTTTGTTTATTTTAATAAGTTATTTAATGATTTTTCTATACTTAAGAAGGTGGTTAAATAAAGTTCTTCGTCCTATAAATCAAATGATGATAAGTTTAAATGAATTAAGTTTCGGGAACTTCGAAGTAAAAATGGAATTAAGTGGAAATAAAGAATTGCAAAGCTTAATGCGAAATTTTAATGAAGTCGTTGATAATCTTGCCTCTCTTTTTTACAGATTGATAAATACGGCAAAGGAGCTTGGTACAATATCTAAGGATTTTCAATTAACAACAATGGAAGAAGCACTTAAGCAAATGGATAATATTGTCGAATCGATGAAGATGAATCGTGAGCTGCAAAAGGCAGAGAAAATGAATGCCGTTGGCCAGCTTGCGGCATCTGTTGCCCATGAGATCAGAAATCCAATGACGGTTGTCAAAGGTTTTTTACAAATATTTCATGCGAAAGAACATATGAGTGAAGAAGAAAGAACCTATATTAAATTGATGATTGAAGAAATGAATAGGGCCGAAACAATAATTAATGATTATTTATCACTAGCAAAGCCTGACGTTGAACAATCAAAGAAGATTGACGGAGCAGATTTAGCAAATAAAGTCATCGATTTAATGCATTCTTATGCAATGCTAAGTAAGGGAATTCACTTTAAGAAGAATATACAGCAAGTATACATAGAAGCTAATAATAATGAATTGAAGCAGGTATTAATAAATATTTTAAAAAATGCAATCGAAGCGATGAAAAATGGAGGGACTATAACCATTAATCTATATTCAACAATGAATGATGGCGTGTTTGAAATAGAGGACACTGGAATTGGAATGACAGATGAGGAGGTAAATCGGTTAGGAACAGCTTTTTATTCATTAAAAGAAAAAGGAACGGGAATGGGATTAATGGTCTGTTATCAAATGGTAGAACAAATGAAGGGCCGGATTGAAGTACAAAGTGAGAAGGGAAGAGGGACAATATTTAAGATTTATATTCCACTTTCTAAAAAGGATAGTCATAGTTGAGTTTAGACATGCAGCAATTCTACTTTAAATAAAAACGCTAAAATAAGAAGTGAAAAAGAGAGAAAGCGTTTCACTTTTTTTAAAATCGAATAATATGAATATAGGTAGGCTATTGGTAAAAAAATAAGTGCATAAAATAATTTCGAAACCTTATCAGTATGCTATACTATAAAAAATGAAGGTAGGTGAAAGAATGAAAAAACCATTTACCTTCCTTGTTTTATTATTCTCTCTTTTGATGCTTGTTTCCTGCTCTAATCAGACGCTCTATATTAAGGAAAAAGATGTTGTAGTGACCGAAAAAAAGGACATTCCGGTAAGTTTTTTACCACAGGAAATGTCCATAGTATCTGTTGGAGATTCCCTTACACAAGGTGTTGGTGACAGCACTGGAAAAGGAGGGTATGTTCCTTATCTGCAAGATTTACTTGAAGAAACAAAGGGAGTAAATAAAGCAGATTTTGTTAATTATGGAGTACGAGGCAACAGGTCAGATCAATTATTAAAAAGAATTAAAACAGAGGAAGTAAGCAAAGCAATCCAAAAAGCAGATGGAGTCATAATAACTATTGGTGGAAATGACATTATGAAAGTAGTAAGAAATAATTTCACCAATTTACAAGTGGAATCCTTTAATGAACAATTGAATGAATATGAAAATAACCTATACGAAATACTGTCAAATGTACGGACTAGCAATTCTAATGCAGTAATTATATTGGTAGGAGTATACAATCCTTTTATTAAGATGTTTTCAGATATAAAAGAAATGAATAAAATTGTTACAGATTGGAATAACACGAGCGAAAAAGTATTAGCAGAATATGATCATACTTATTTTGTAAGTATTGAAAGTATTTTTGAAAATCCGACATCAGATTTATTGTATGAAGATTATTTTCATCCTAATGACCAGGGATATAAGCTCATAGCAGAGGCTATCTATAATAAAATGTTAACAGCTCCGTTAGCGGATATACTAGAGAATTTGCAAACAGAAGAGAATTGAGGAGAAAAGGTTGTTTAACAATAAATGGAAAGTAGCTTTTTTAACATTATTAGGTGTTCTATTACTTAGTATTATTATTTTAGCGATTATGATATTTAGACCTGTTGAGAAGTCAACAATCGTGAAGAAAGAACAGCGAGAAGAAGTTCCTTTTGCGGTAACGACAAATCGTGAGGATTTAACCAAGTTAATAAATCACTATTTAGAACAAGAAGGATTAAATGGCCCCATTCATTATGAAATAAATATAGCAGATCAAGTAGAGTTATATGGAACATTACCAATTTTTAATACTGATATTCAAATGAAATTAACATTTGAACCAATAGCATTGGAAAACGGTGATTTATTATTAAAACAAAAAGAAATTAGCATTGGTCAGCTGCCATTGCCAGTTTCATACATCATGAATTTTATCGCTAACCAATACAATTTCCCAGAATGGGTTGATATTCAACCGAGTGATGAAGAAATATATGTTCATTTAACCGATATGGACTTAAAAAATGGGATGCAAGTTGAAATGAGTACGTTTGATTTAGAACAAAATAATATTCAATTTAACTTATTGCTGCCAACGGAATAGAAACTTAAAAAAGGCTAATCCTTTAAACGCTCATTGGAAATTTGTTTGTATGAGCTTTAAGGATAGCCTTTTTTTGTTAACAGGAAAAGAGAAGCAATTCACTACTTTTGTCTTCCACTCCATTAACAATAAAGGCCGTATATGCTTTATCAGCTTCCAGCCTTATCGCAGGAAATGCTTGGATTACTTCCTTTGTTTGTGATTTTCTTGCTTCTAAAAAGACGGTCATTGGATACAATCCTAAGTAAGAAGTTGCCCCTTTATAATGGATGGAGGGAAAGACGACATCCCCTTTTTGAACGGCAATATCAATTGGTGGTAAGTTGTCTGCAAGTTGAACAAATCGTAATTTTGTTTCATTAGGAGGTACTACTGGATATTCAGGATAATCATGTAGTTTAAGCTTATTATCTACTCCACCAATTGCAAAAGTATGATAAACATTACTCTCTACATTTATTTTCTGACTACATAATGTATCAATCATCTTTCCAGTTTCATAAATATCTATTTGGTATTTTCCTGCAGGTATGGTTAAATCATTGCTCATTGTTTTAAAGGAGACGTCTTTAAACATACGCATCCCATTTAGGTAAATATCGACATTTTCGGTAGCCAGGGAACCATGTAATATTCTTATTTTTCCATATTCCTTTTGACGTTGGATATCTGGCACTATTGCAGATTTACTTTCATGATTAAAAGCACTTTTCAAGCTTTGAAGATGTTTATGATAGTAATAAACATGTAATTCTGGATTAGTATATTTATAATAATCACTTAATACATTATACATACCAGCTTCTTGTATTGAGTGATTTTGATCTTGGGTCATTCTACTCACTCCTCGGAATAATAATTTCAGTGTATATGAAATACCATATTTAAGAATCTTTCTGAGAATAGAATATGCCAAAGATTAGGGAAAGTGCCTAAGGAATAAGGAGAAAATAGCTTTACAATTAGTTAGAAAATTTATATAATAAAGATATTGATGAAAGGAGGCTGATGTATTATGAGCAAAATTATTTTATTCCACGTAAATAGCTTATATAGCATACAGCCCAGACGGTTACAACCATAAGTTCGTATTAAAGTTCCTATTTTTTTAATAATAGGACTAATCGATTTATTATGGTGGATTTTTAAATGTTTGTTAAAACCATGGGCTGTATCATGGTTTTTTATTATGTAAACATTTGGAGGTCTATTGATGGAGTTAATAAAAATTGGGTATAACAATAAGATAAAAGAACAATTTGAAAAGGCAGCAAAGACAAATCAAATAATCGGCAGAATTTCGCTAGAGCATAAAAGGATGTATCGAGTATGGGCCGTTTTTGGAGAGCTATTATGTGAAGTATCTGGTAAATTAGCTTTTGATGCTCAATCAAGGGAAGAATATCCTGCTGTAGGAGATTGGGTAATCGTTTCTCCAAGAAAAGAAGAAAGAAAAGGAACAATTACTGCTATTTTGCCGAGAAAAAGCAAATTTTCTAGAAAAGTTGCTGGTAATAATACGGAAGAGCAAATAGTTGCAGCAAATGTTGATACAATCTTTTTGGTCCTTTCGTTAAATGAAGATTTGAATGTAAGAAGATTAGAAAGATATTTAACTTTAACATGGGAGAGTGGAGCAAATCCTGTTATTGTTTTAACCAAAGCCGATCTAGCTGTTGATATAAAAGAAAAAATAATGCTAGTAGAAGGTGTTAGTTATGGTGTCCCTATTGTTACAATAAGTGTTGTAAATAATTTGGGATTAGATGAACTGCAAACATATCTTCTTCCAGGAAAAACGATCGCCTTACTAGGTTCTTCAGGTGTTGGTAAATCGACTTTAACTAATTATTTGATTGGGTTTGAAAAGCAGGAAGTACAGGAAATTAGAGGTTCGGATGCAAAGGGAAGGCATACTACAACTAATCGTGAGATGGTATTATTACCTAACCATGCGATCTTAATTGATACACCAGGAATGAGGGAACTTCAATTATGGAATAGTGAAGATGGCATTTCTAACAGCTTTTCGGAAATAGAACCGCTTTCATCTAGTTGTAAATTTAGAGATTGCCAGCATGAAAAAGAGATTGGCTGTGCAGTAAAATTAGCGATTGAAAAGGGAGAATTGAAGGAAGAAAGACTGCAAAGCTATAAAAAATTATTGCGAGAATTAGCTTTTTTAGAAAGACGACAGGATAAGAAAGCACAGTCTGAAGAAAAGAAAAAATGGAAGAACATGACAAAGCAATCCAAAAAAAGATAATTTTCCACCATTAAAAGGTAAAGTCCTAGCATAATTAGTGCAAGGACTTTACTTTCCACTAAAGCCATTATTTTTGCATATTTCTCTCTTAAACATTAAGCTAATAGTGTGAAATGATCAAGATAAGGGAATATAAAGAGAAGAATGTTTTTTAAAGGGGCTGTTTTAATGGAAAAGAAAACGGAATTAGCAACATTTGCGGGGGGTTGTTTCTGGTGTATGGTTAAGCCATTTGATCAAGAGCCTGGAATTATAAAGGTTGTTTCTGGTTATACAGGAGGCCATAAAGAGAACCCAACTTATAAAGAAGTATGTTCAGAGACTACTGGACATTATGAGGCTGTCCAAATTACATATGATCCGAGTGTATATTCGTATGAAAAACTGCTTCGTATATACTGGCAGCAAATTGACCCAACAGACGCCGGTGGACAGTTCTTTGACCGTGGTCTTTCTTATCAAACGGCGATATTCTATCATACGGAAGAACAAAAGCAATTAGCGGAAGAATCAAAGCAGCAATTAGAGGCAAGTGGAAAGTTCAATAAGCCGATTGCTACAAAAATACTGCCTGCTTCTACCTTCTATCCTGCAGAGGATTATCATCAAGCATATTATAAAAAGAATCCTGAACATTACAATCGTTACCATATCGGTTCAGGACGTGCAGCCTATATTCAAGAGAATTGGAGAGATAAGTAATGGAAAAAGACAAATTAAAGGAAAAATTATCCCCTATACAATATGAAGTTACCCAAAATAATGGAACAGAGCCGCCGTTTCATAATGAATATTGGAATGAATTTTCAGAAGGTATTTATGTAGATGTTATTTCTGGCAAGCCTTTGTTTAGTTCTCTCGATAAATACGATGCTGGTTGTGGCTGGCCAAGTTTTACAAAGCCAATTGATGAAGAAGAATTAATGGAGAAAAAAGATATTAGTCATGGGATGATTCGGACAGAAGTAAGAAGTAAAGAAGCTGATTCTCATTTAGGTCATGTATTTAATGATGGACCGAATCCAACAGGTTTGCGATATTGTATGAATTCAGCTGCAATGAAGTTTATTCCAAAAGAAGAATTAGAAGAAAAAGGATACGGAAAGTATTTGCGATTATTTGAAAAATAGGAAGACACAGGGATAAAAGTATTCCAACCAAATATAAACCCGAACAATTATACGGAGATGTTAATTGAAATTTCGTATAATTGTTCGGGTTATTTTATTTTTGAGGTGGTCTGTGTTTGTGAACCGGCTGATGCTTAAGATCGTGCGCTACAGAAAGCAAAAGTCTATAGCTAATGGAACGCATTTTTCTCTACTTGACTTTTTAAACCATAATAAAATATTTGATATCAGCTGTTGTCCAAACCTCATTTTTTTCCTTTAAATAAAGCTAATTCGTAATGATGGAAGAAATTTGGATAAGTTGTTGATCTGTAATATTATATCTAGATTTGTCAGCAGAAATTTGAAATTTAACAGTATGATCTTTATTGGTTAATCCACTTGTTACATATAAAGACCTTTCTTTCTTAAATGGCCACCATGTTGAAATAGTGGTTTCATAGTTATCATCAATAAATACATCCATCTTTCCACCTTTTTCACTTCTAATCACGTTTACACCTAAAAATGATCCAGAGAATTGATATTCTATAGTGGAACCAATTTGATTTGAGGTATAATAACCTTTTTTATTTTGAAAAGATGGATCAATAGAGCGATAAGAATAATTCGTATTCATTTCTAAACTACTTACCTCATTCACAGGGATGGAAGAAGTAAGCACTTTTTTATCTTTGCGTATTGCTGTATCGATTGTTTGGATTATTTCTTGAGCATATAAATAGTAGCCATAATCATTTGGATGTACAAGGTCATTTGTTAATCGTTCAGTAGATAGCCGAGAATTTCGAAATGGAATTCTCATATCGATGTTTGTAGCATAATAGTCTTTTGAAAGCTGTTTAATAACATCAATAAATTCCTCGTTATCCAAACTACTTTCGGTAATGGTAATTAACTCAGCATGGGGAAATCGGATGACAATTTCATCTAATAAGGATTGATATAAGAAATAAAATTGCTTGTTATCCATATATTTACGATCATTTTCTCCAAAAACAATGAAGACTAGATCTATATCTTTAGACAAGTTATTCTTCAATTTATAAAGTCCTTCAAATGCTGTAGCACCGCTTTGAACAACTAAATGCCTAGAAAAGGCGCCACCGTATTTTTTCGTTAAACCTCTTTCTACTAGTTGAAACCATTTATGTTGATTATTGCTAGCACCTGAGCTACGTCCTATACTATCGCCGACAATTAAGTAGTTCACCTTTTTACCATCGGCTATTTTTTCATAGACATTTCTTTCCGGTTTTTTCGAATGAATTAATAAATACAGCATGCCAAGAATGGCGATAAAAATAAGAGAGTAAATAAAATATTTAATTCCTTTCTTCATCTTTCTTTTTTATTTTCCCTCCTTATATAATAGAGATCCTTTTTTATTCTGTTCATTAAATTACCCTACTAAAGGATAAGCTAAGCATTTCTACTGACAAAAGAATGACTTTTTATAAAATAGACAAACAAATAGATTTTCTTTGGAAATTGGCCGTATCGCTTGCACCATTATTTCCATTTATGTATAGTATACGTTATATCTATTGATCGAGGAAGGTGAGATCTTGACTAAATCCTTTTATCATTTTCTAATGAAGTTTCGGCACCCTGAACCAAATGATCAAATTAGCGAATTTGCAAATGACGCTTATCTTGATCATGATTTTCCTAAAAATAGCTTTGATTATGACGAAATTAGTGATTATTTAGAATTAAATGGGCACTATCTTCCAAGTATGCGCGTTTTTGATGAGGCTTGGGAGCAATACTTATTTCAAGAAGAAAAGAAAAATTACAGCTATTGAAAACATCCGGCAAGAATTTGTTTGGGTGTTTTTTGTTGGGTTTTTTTCAAAGTAACTGCCTTTTTCTAAGAATTATATATCCTAAATGAAAAAAGGAAGAGCTACTGCATGTACTTAAACGTAAGAATGTATTCTTCCTATTGACATACAGACATATAATGAATAAAAAGTTTTAAAGTAAAAGGAACTACTGGATTTTAGGATACATGAATTTTTATGAGCGAATAGCAGATAAGTGCATATGATAATAGAAACAAAAGCGAAAGTGAAAGTGTAGACGAACAAAAAAGGATGAAAATTAAATGGTGACTGAAGATAGGATTATATTCCTTTAATATCCCCCATCTTCATTTGATTACATGTTCTACTCAAGAGTGTGGGGGAAAACCGCATAAGTAGGCAATGCCACACAATCTTGTTTAGAGAGGATCAGTAATTATGACGAATCGAAAAAAACCTAAATTCAAAATTGGTGATACAGTTGTAATCACGATATATGGTACAGTAGGTAAAATTACCGATGTGAAATATTTAGATCAAATGCATGTATATGAAGTAAATAAAAGTGAAGGATTATATTTAGAATCCAGTCTACAGATGCTGTCTGAATATGAAGGAGAAATAATGGATTCAGAGAAAATCGATATAGAGTATCGCTTCTTTATTGGTGATTTAGTGAAAGTAAAAGGATATGGTTCAAACCTTTTTAAAATTATGGGATTTCGGACAGAGATTTGGAGATATAAGTCAGATGCTTGGGAAGACGTCATTTACGAGCTTTCTAGAGTTAGTGATGGTGAATGGTTAGAGGCAGGAGAAGATGAATTAACGTTAGTGGCAGATGCAGATAGTGCTGATTCATTTATACAAAAATTAGGGCTTTTATATATAATGGATAAAAAACAAAAGTCCATCGATCTTAAAAAATCAAGTAGCTCCTTCCATCAGACAGAAAAAGAATTGTTAGAAAGAACAAAGGAGAAGAAAGAGCTTATTGATGGTTTGTTAGATATATATAATGATTACAGAATTCTTTATTCGTTATTTAAAGACGCTGAGTATGAACAAGTAATGAAGTTAACTCTTCGTAAATTGAAGCTATTAAGCAACAGATCGGATAAGGACAATGGAACCAAAAATTTAGAATAATAGGTAGATAAACATCGGTACACTGCTAAGTAGAAGTAGGGTAAAGAGCTTTTTTAAAAGGGAATGAAAAATAGTAAGGATCTCACTGTTTTCATTATTCAAATCTACTTTTATATCTTCGACTATATATTGGATTTTATTCATAATAGGATGCCTCCCTTTTTTTACTAAAACTATATGTATAAGCTCTAATAAACATGTCTATTTTTTAAACTTATCTGGAGGATATTTTTTAATTGCGTTCATTATTTGGCATTGTAGATATTTCTTCTTGAAATAAAGTCAGTTTTATCAGATAATTTTATTATGAAAGCATTTTTTTTTTAGATGTCACATATATTCTTTAAAAAGGGGGCGATAGGCTTGAAAGAAATCGACGTGATTATAGATACTGAGGAAATAGCAGAGTTTTTCTTTCGTGAGCTATTAAAAAGGGGATTCGTTCCTACTGAAGGTGAAATGGAAGAATTGGCTGACATTACATTTGAATATTTATTGGAAAAATGCATAATTGATGAGGAACTTGATGAATAAAAAAATAAGAATGGTGAGGTTAAATCCTTGCCCTTTTTTTATGTAAGTAAATGAATTTTTGAAGCGCTGACTTTCTTCTCCCTATTTAATGGAGAAGAAAGTCAGCGCTTTTTTAAAAACTATCTTTTCCGACCTGTTGCAGAATATTCTTTTCCATGTGCTTCGTGCTCAGCAATAATCGCTTCTTTTGGTATATGATTATTTTTCTTTGGAGAATTTATACGATTTCGATGCTTTTTTCCCATTATAATCCTCCTCTTAAGCATTTATCATTATCATTTACTTGCTTTCAAACAGTTAGATAATCTGTTTTCCTTCCTAGTAGAGGAAAACTAATTTTAGTATAACCTTTTAAAAAACAGTTATGCTAAAATTAAATATGTTTTACAGCATATTAGAATATGATATAGTACAAATAGTGAAGTTTTCATAAGTATGATATATTTGAGTAGGAATATTGAAAAGAGTATCAATTGGAGGAAATACTAATGAGTGTACATATTGGTGCAAAAGAACATGAAATTGCAGAAACAGTTTTACTACCAGGAGATCCATTAAGAGCAAAATACATTGCTGAAAATTTCCTGGAGGACGCTAAATGCTATAATGAAGTCCGTAATATGTTTGGATACACTGGAACATATAAAGGGAAAAGAATTAGTGTACAAGGGACAGGAATGGGTGTTCCATCTATTTCTATTTATATTAATGAGTTAATTAGTAGCTATAATGTACAAAATTTAATTCGTGTTGGTACATGTGGAGCCATTCAAAAGGATGTAAAAGTAAGAGATGTCATTCTTGCGATGAGTGCTTCAACTGACTCTCAAATGAATCGTTTAACATTTGGTGGTGTAGATTATGCGCCAACAGCTGACTTTGATTTACTAAAAAAAGCATATGACAGTGGACTTGAAAAAGGACTATCTTTAAAAGTAGGAAATGTATTTACTGCAGATATGTTTTATAATGATAATTCTGAGTTAGAGAAATGGGCTAAGTATCAAATTCTTGCTATCGAGATGGAATCAGCTGCACTTTATACTATCGCTGCTAAATTTAATCGTAAAGCTCTATCTGTTTTAACAGTAAGCGATCATATATTAACTGGAGAAGAAACAACGGCACAGGAAAGACAATCAACATTCAATGAAATGATCGAAGTGGCTTTAGAAGCTGCAATTAAATAAAAATAGTATAGATTATATAAAGGTATGCTTTGGCATACCTTTATATAATCATTTTAATGAGAAAATATAAAAGGTTTGTAAGGTGACATAAATGAAAAGATCAGTAACCATCCCTGCACTAGCAATAGCAACGCTTATGCTAACGGGATGTGAAAAAGTTGATTTTTCATCCCTCAAAGATAAAATTTCTTTTTGGGACGAAAAAGCGGATGAGCAAGATAGCGGAAACCAGGTTAACGAAGAGGAGCAAGAGAAGGAAGAGCAACAAACTCCTCCTGAAGAGGTCGAAGAAGAAGAATATCCATGGACATTAGAATCGATCTTTTTTAACGAAATTAAAGTTGTAGATGGAAGAAATATTATTCAAAATCCAATGAATATTGTATCACTTGTCAATAAAGAATTTGGATTGCCAGATGGATATATACCAGAAGATTTAGTCCGACCAAATGTGGAATTTTCGTTTGGTAATCAGGATATTGAAAAAAGTTATATGCGAGAAGAAGCTGCTAAAGCCTTGGAAGACATGTTTAATGGGGCAAAGAAGAGTGGCATAACCCTTTACGCAGTTTCAGGTTACCGTTCTTATGATCGTCAAACAGTCTTATTTGGTGCAGAAGTGGACCGAGTAGGAGAAGAAAAGGCGGTACAAGCAGTTGCTTATCCTGGTAATAGTGAGCACCAAACAGGACTAGCTATGGATATTTCAAGCAAAAGTGCAGACTTTTTATTAACAGAAGAATTCGGAGAAACGAAAGAAGGAAAATGGTTAAAGGAAAATGCTCATCTATATGGATTTATACTGCGTTATCCTGAGGGAAAGGAAAGTATAACGCAGTATAAATACGAACCATGGCATTTCCGATATGTGGGGAAAAAATCTGCAAAAGATATATATGAAAATGACTGGACATTAGAAGAATACTTCAAAGTTGTTCGAAAAATCTAATGAAGAATACAGGAAAGGAGTGGGATCCTACATTATTCCTTTTCTGTAGTTCTATAGGAGAAGCTTTCTCATATTTGATTACACTAGTGTTGCGTAAATAGTGTCATAATTTTCAGTTTAATTGTTTACTCTACTTAGAGCCAAAAAAGTAAATACCTTTCTAAAGGCGGCTCCTGTCCATTTGGAAATTTATTTACAATTATACCTGTGCAACGACAACAATTTGTTGATTAAGGAATGGCTTTTCCTTCAATTTTGCGAAGCCAGACATGTGCTGGTTTCCACAATGCTGCCCTTAAATAACGGCTAATTTGCAAGGTTTTCCGCTTA
>NZ_CATNHG010000093.1:0-44736 GCF_950097965.1 Bacillus sp. T2.9-1 | reverse complement strand
AAATCACTTTCTATTTCTTTTAATGTAGGTAGTTTTATGGTATTTTGTTTCATAGGGACTTTCTCCTTTTGTATGTTTTGTCCGCAAACACTACTATACAAAAAGAAAGTCCCTTTTTCTTTATTTTTGCTCATACTACCGCGCTTGCGTTTGGTTGGCGGTCTAACGACCACCAACCAAACCAGAGGGTAAATTATTTTCTACCCACAAACATTTTACTCATACTAGAAAAGCACTAAAAGAGAAATGTTTATTCTTCATAAATCATTTTTACTGTCATACCGCCATCTACCATTAAATTCGTACCAGTGATAAAGTCGTTTTGTGGGTTTGTTAAAAAGAGACAGGCTCTTGATATATCCTCTGGTTTCCCTACTCTTTTTGATAAATGTTGTTCATGATCGATTTCACCGAGATTATTATAGTCTTTTGTTTCAATCCAGCCTGGTGAAATGCTATTTACGGTTATATGTGCCTCTGCAAGACTATTCGCTAATGCATGAGTAATGGCCATAATGCCACCTTTGCTTGCACTATAGCTTTCTGTATTTGGCTCAGACATATAAGCTCTACTAGAAGACATATTAATAATGGAGCCACCGTTCTTTTGGTCACGCATGATTTTGGCCACTTCTCTTGAACAGAGAAATACGCTTCTAAGATTCGTATTTAGGACATCATCCCATTCCTCGATTGATAACTCGTAGAAGGATTTAAAAATCCCTTTTCCTACATTATTAATCAGAATATCAATTTTTCCAAATGTATTTTTAGTCATGTGAACCAAATGAATAATCTCCGCTTCGTTTCGGACATCTGTTTTAATAAATAATGCTTTCTCTTTTGCATCAAGCTGTTCAAGAAGTTGATTTCCTTGAGATTCATCTATATCTGCTAGAACAACATATGCCCCTTCTTGTATATAGGCTGTTGCAATCGCACTTCCGATTCCATTGCTAGCACCTGTAACAATCACAACTTTATCTTTAAACAAAAGTATCTACCTCCCTATATATAAATGAAAAGTATCTATATTAATAAAAAAACGATAAAAAAAGCAAGCTAATTTCTCAGCCTGCCTTTTTTGCTTTTATTGTTCAGTGATTTCTACTTTTTCCATTACATCGCCATTTTTCATCGCTTTAACTGTAGACATACCAGAAGTAACTTGTCCAAATACAGTGTGAACACCATTTAAATGTGGCTGAGGCTCGTGAACGATAAAGAATTGGCTGCCGCCTGTGTCACGACCTGCATGTGCCATAGAAAGTGAGCCTTCTACGTGTTTATGAGGATTTCCAACAGTTTCACATTTAATTGTGTAACCAGGACCACCTGTTCCATTACCGTTTGGATCTCCACCTTGGCTCACGAAACCAGGAATGACGCGGTGGAATGTTAGACCGTTATAGAACCCTTTATTAATAAGTTCTACAAAGTTAGCTACTGTTCCAGGAGCTTCATTTGGATATAATTCAAATTCGATGTTTTCGCCATTTTGCATTAATATGTATCCTTTTGTTGCCATGTTTACCATCTCCTTAATTCAAAATCAGCTTTTATCATATCATCTTTTGCTTAAGAAAGAAAATAAAACGTTTATTTCCTGATTCATTCTTTTACTTTTTCAGGTTCCTCGTAATCAATTCCTTTTGTATCAACTGTAACTTTTTTCATTTTTATCTCTTTTAGAGGTTTGTCCAGCTCATCTCTATCTGCTGCTACAATCTTATCAACTACATCCATTCCTTCTATTACCTTACCAAATGGTGCATATTGGCCATCCAAATGGGGGGCATCTGCTACCATAATAAAGAATTGGGAGCCTGCTGAGTCTGGCAGTTGTGATCTCGCCATACTAATGACGCCTCTTTCATGCTTTAAATCGTTCTCAAAGCCATTTTCTGAAAACTCTCCTTTAATGGAATAGCCAGGACCACCTGTTCCATTACCATTTGGGTCACCACCCTGAATCATAAAATCTGGAATTACGCGATGAAAAATTAGGCCATCATAAAAGCCTTTATTAATTAATGAAATAAAGTTATTCACTGTATTAGGTGCTTTATCTGGATACAGCTCCACTTCAATTTTAGAATCATCCTCCATCGTAATGGTTATAATTGGATAATCATCTGAAGATATAGTTTTACTTTTTGCTTTATTCTCTTCATTTTTTGGTGCGGTATCCTCCTGTGTTGCACATCCTGTCAGCAATAATAGCAAGGAAGCACAAAATACAATCATTATCGATCCAGTCCGTTTTGTTAGCACTATGAGACTCCTCCTTTACTCCGTTACTTTCCCATTTTAGCGAACTCTTTCTTTCTATACAATAAATAACCTATTTAGGAAAAAAAGGGGCTGGGACAAAACTAAATAACTAACTTTTAAAGACGAACAATCTCTAATTCTGCTCTTAAATAAAGCTACTTTCTCATGGATCTAAGTTTTTAAATATAGTCAAGTGTAAAACTAAGTCGTTCCATTGCGCTACGGACGCTCGCTTTCCGCGGGGAGGAAGCTGAGTCTCCTCGCATACGCTGCGGGGTCTCAGCCTTTCCTCTATTTCCCGCAGGAGTCGAGCGTCCTCCGCTCCATTACACTTCGTTTTTAAACCTTTTTCCAAAATAATAAACACAAATATTCATGCGATTAGCCGCGTAAAAATTCGTGTTTATTATTGGTTGAAATGCTTATGTCCCAGCCTCTTTTTACGCAAAATAATTTAAAAGATAAGATGCTAGATAGGGTGAATGGATGCGAATTGCTAAAGATGGTGGTTTACTGCCATTGACCAATTCTATCGGAAAGCCAAACCAAACAACTTTATGATCGATAATTACCACAGGAAAGGGAATTTCAGGTGTAGTAACGATTTTCGCTTTAGAAAAAATATGTTTCCATTCTTGATTTAAAGTTTCCTTCGAATGGGGAATAGATACGAATATCTCTTTTTGTGAACGAGTCAAATCTTTTGTTAATAAATCAATTCTTTGCCCATGTGTCCAATAAAGTTTGGGATTCTTTTGCTTAATCCATTCGCCAATATGTTGGTTAGTAACAACTTTATTAATTTGTTCTTGGTGATTGATAAGCTGACGAATCGTTTTGCGGTGATCAATCATTGTTTTGATAAAGCTTCTATTGGCAATATGAATAAATTTCCCTTTTGCTCTACTAATTGCCACATTGATAAGCCGTTCACTCTCTTTTCCAGTTAAAAGCATTCCAGGACGAGAAAAAGAAGGAGCTTCTACACTGTCAAATACAATAACATCTCTTTCACTCCCTTGAAAACGATGAACGGTAGCTACTATTAAACGCTTATCGGCCATTGCCTCTGGGAAAAATTCGAGTGCCATTGCTTCCATTATTTCAGCTTGTGCCCTGTAAGGTGTAACATAGCCAATACTTGCTTCTTTTTCCTTTAAAGACTCTTGGATTACTTGTAAGGCAAGTAAAAGATGTATATAATTTATTCGTGATTTAGAGGCTTTTTCAAAAGTTGCATAGGACCCAAAATGACTAGAGTCCAATAACACACTGGCATTATCCTTAAAGGGCGATTGAGCAGCAATTGGTTTTCTCTTTTTTTCGACGTTCTTATAATCTCCTACTAATGAATGATAGATATATTTATTTGTAAATTCAGAGATGGATGGATGCATTCTTCTTTGTTCATTTAACAATAGAAGCTGTGGATGCATGGAGGAAGTATGTACTGTATCAGCTACTCCCGTTGCATGGAAGATATCTTCCTTTAACCATCTGTTTACAATAGCATGGCGGCTTGAGGCAATGGGCGGTAATTGCTTGAAGTCACCGCATATAATGATTCTCTTTGCAAGAGATGCGGAAAATGCCACCTGTGGGATATATGCCATGCTTGCTTCATCCACGATAACTAAATCATACTCATCTTCATAAATAGCTGGGTCTGTCGCAGCCTTTGCTAAGGTGGTCCCGACTATTTTCGCTTTTTGTACAAACTGTACTTCTCTTTTGCGGATTTTTTCCATTACACTTGCCAGTTTCTCTTCCATTTCTAAGAGCTGGGAAGAATCTCTAATTGTAAATGCATTGGCAAGATCTGATTTAAGCTTTTGCTTTTCTTCGATAAACTGTTGCCTTTGTTTTGCTAGATCCATATCTTTTTTATCTAGCAAAGAGCTAGAAGTAATTTGCTCTTGTTCCAGATTGCCATTACTGCTATTTCCCCCGTATCGTAGGATATCTCCCAGTTTAAAACGGTCTTTTTCTTTAATGGTTGTGGTTATTTCTGTTAGTAGTACATCCACTGCTTGATTACTTTGCGCTAGAACAAGAATTCTTTTTCCTTTCCAATAACGTTGTAATGCTACTCTTGCTAGCGTATAGGTTTTCCCAGTTCCCGGTGGTCCCCATACAAAGGAGACAGGATTATATTTACACCTTAATGAAAGCTCATGGACATGATTTTTCAGCTCTTCTGTAGGATGCTTTGTTGCATCATTTGGACGCATCAATTTTACAATTCTGCTAAGCTTTCGTTTATTCTTTTTAATCGAATCAAAGCGAATTTGTAGCTGTTCTAGAAGCTCCCAAGGATCATGGGACAAATAGGCTTCAGCTATATACTCGCCAATCATCTTTTCCAAAATGACAAGAAGGCTCTTTCCATCTGCCGATAATACTCGCCCTTTTACTGCAAGAGATCCCCAGTGAAGGATTACATTTGAGCCAATAGGAACTTTTAAATTGCCGATACTTTCAAAATAATAAGTAAAATCATTCTCTGTATTTAATCGTATTCCATTATATAAAGCCACTTTAGATTGGCCGAATTTTTTTAAATGATTTATTTCTATTTGAAGTGCTTGCTGCCATTCTTTAATCGTCTTAATAATATTTGTCATTCCACTAATTCCTTTATAAAAAATCGATTGTATAATTATAACACTTATAAAAAAAGAAGGATAGAAAATGGAGTACTCCATTTCTATCCTTCTTTTTAGCAGTTATCCTTCTGTTTTTCTATATATGCATCTATTTTTGTATCTAATCGTTCTAAGCTTTTCAATGCTCTTTCCTTTGTTATCGTGCGATAGTGATGATGTCCTCCAGGCTCTTCATCCTTTTCATCTGCCAATTTTACGATTTTTTGTAAAGGAGAGAGTATGACGGAGCCTCCTGGAATAAAACTATCGGTATGAAAAAGGACAGCTAATGCGATTTCTTTCGCTTTTACAGGATTTTCACCTAAACGAATTAATAATTTATGCGCTCTTTCTGCTCCTTTAATTGGATGAATGTCATTTTGTCTATATAATTTATAATCCCATTTCCCATCTTTATACCAAGTGTAATGACCCATGTCATGTAAAAATCCGGCTTTAGCTGCATTATCGACATCGACATTTGATTCTTTTGCCATTTCAAAAGCATGATAAGCAACTGCCAGAGCATGAGCTAAACCTGAACGTGTAATATATTTTTGAGCAATATGGTGGTTATAAATATCGATAAGTTTAACATCTCTCATCTCCGACACTTCCTTTCTTTATTTGAACCCATAACTTAATATGTTTGTGCAGGTCTGTTGCTATTAATTAAACCTATTCTCCTTTTTCGCTACGATGACACATGGGCTAAAGCTATTACTTTTCCATCTAGCGTCCATTGTTTTGCATTTATAAAAAAACACCCAAAATGGGTTAATGTTTCATTCCTTCCTCGCACCTTTAAAAAAGTATTTTTCCTATTATATTATATTTTTAATAAAATGATAATAAAAAACACCTAAATAAGGATGAAAACTTGAAACCAAGTTTTAGTTATATTTGTTTTAATGATATTTTGTTTTTAAATTTTTATAATATTTTGAATGCGTAAAATTTAATGGGATATTCTCGTAAATTTACTAGCTGGGAAAGTTTTTTATAAAGGCTATTTTCCACTCAATTTATATATTTTGCTCAAAATAGTTCCATTTTAACAAGACTATAATTCAATCATTAAAAATTGCACGCCTAGCTAAGAAGAGAGATTATATGTATATTATTATCTTTTATTTCATTCATAGGATAAAAAAAAGATGTGATAGAGCTTTCTATCACATCTTTTTTCTTAAGCATTAACAGTTGGTAGAATCGAAGCACCCATCAAGTATTCATCTACTTTTCTAGCTGCTTCTCTTCCTTCATTAATCGCCCAAACAATTAAGCTTTGTCCTCTGCGGGCATCACCTGCTGCGAAAACACCTTCAAGATTTGTTTCAAAATCACCGTATGCTGCAGCAACTTTTCGATTCATTGTTTCAATACCAAAGTGCTTTAATACTGGCTGTTCAGGACCTTCAAAGCCAATTGCGATAAAAACTAACTGTGCTGGCCATACTTTTTCTGTTCCGGGAATTTCTTTGAAAATAAATGTCCCATCTTCTTGCTTTATTTTTTCCATTGATACAGTGTGTAATTCTTTTAATTTACCATTATCGTCTTTTACCATCTTCTTCGTCTGAATTCCATACTGTCTAGGATCTTCCCCAAACTTCTGTTCCGCTTCTTCGTATGCATATTCTAATGTAAAGACATTTGGTGCTGCTGGCCACATATTATCACTTGTGCGCATTAGCCCAAGCTTAGGATGTTTACCAAATTGGACGACGCTTTTACAGTTTTGGCGAAGAGCTGTTGCGACACAATCAGCTCCTGTATCTCCCCCACCAATAACAATGACATCCTTGCCTTCTGCATCAATAAAGTTTCTATCTCTCAAATTAGAATCTAGCAAACTTTTGGTTACACCTGATAAATAGTCCATTGCAAAGTGCACACCTTGTGCATCTCTACCTTCCATTACTAAATCTCTTTGCTTTTGAGCACCAGTACAAAGAATCACAGCATCATAGTTTTCTCTTAATTCTTTTGCAGTTATATCTTTTCCTACTTCTGTATTGGTAATAAAATCAATACCTTCTTGGGTAAGAAGCTTAATTCTACGCTCTACGTCTTTTTTCTCTATTTTCATATTTGGAATACCATACATTAATAACCCACCTGGTCTATCTGCTCTTTCATAAACGGTTACAGAATGGCCAGCTTGATTTAATTGATCTGCACTAGCAAGTCCTGCTGGACCAGACCCAATGATGGCTATCTTTTTTCCTGTTCTCTTTTGAGGAATTCGTGGTTGGATCCACCCGTTTGCAAACCCCTTATCGATAATAGTACGTTCGATATTCTTAATCGCAACAGCTGGATCAGAGATTGCAACTGTACAAGAACCTTCACATGGAGCTGGACATGCACTACCAGTGAATTCTGGAAAGTTATTTGTCTTTAATAATCTGTCTAATGCTTCTTTCCATCTCCCTTTATATACAAGGTCATTCCACTCAGGGATTAAGTTATGGATCGGGCAGCCAGATGTGCTTCCGGCAATTTCCATTCCAATATGGCAGAATGGTGTAGCACAATCCATACATCTTGCTCCTTGTCTTTCTAGTACCTCATCAGCGAAAGGAGCAGAATATTTTTTATAATCTTTTAGGCGGGAAAGCGGATTTCTCTCTTCCGCTTCCTCCCGTTTAAATTCCATGAAACCAGTTGCTTTACCCATTCTGTTCTCTCCTTTCTACTGCACTAATACGGTTATTTTATCTGATTGTTTTTTTTTGTCTTGTTTGGAATTATTCTCAAATGCTTCCATGGAAGCTGCTTCTTCTGATAATCCACTTTCTAGTCCTTTTTGGATGTTTGCAATCATTCGTTTATAGTCTTTCGGAATTACTTTAACAAACTGTTGTACATAATTTTCCCAATTAGCAAGTACTTGTTGACCTACTAAGCTATCTGTTTCTACCACATGTTTTTCAATTAGTCCTTGTATTCTCTCTATTTCTGCTCGATCTTCTAGTGCTTCAAAAATAATCATTTCTTTATTGCATAATGTTTTGAATTGGTCTGCGTCTTTCGATAATACATAGGCTATGCCACCAGACATACCAGCTGCAAAGTTTTTACCCACATCTCCTAAAATAACAACTTCTCCACCAGTCATATATTCTAAGCCATGGTCGCCAATGCCTTCTACGACAATATTTGCACCACTGTTACGTACGGCAAATCGCTCTCCTGCTTTTCCATTTATAAATGCTTCTCCACCTGTCGCACCGTAAAATGCTACATTGCCAATAATAACATTATCTTTTGCTGTATAAGAATTTATCGCTGATGCTTTAGCAACAATTCTCCCACCGGATAGCCCTTTTCCGATGTAGTCATTCGCATCTCCTGTTAAATAAAGACTCATACCTTTAGGGATAAACGCGCCGAAGCTTTGACCTGCTGATCCGGTGAAATGAAGATTAATTGTATTTTCTGGTAATCCAGATTCTCCGTAATGCCTTGAAATTTCGCTACCTACAATGGTACCTGTAACTCGATTTGTGTTTCGGATTGTATAATGTAAATCTAATGTTTCCTTGTTTTTTATCGCATTTTGAACTGCTGGTAGAATCTTCTGTATGTCTAAGCTTTCATCAATCTTGTGATTTTGCGGTGTTTGGAATGTTCTTGGACCATCCACTTTATATAATAGCTTAGATAAATCTAAGTCCTTCGCTTTCCAATGCGTTTTCGCTTCTTTGCTAACAGTTAGCACATCTGTTCTTCCGACCATTTCTTCTACTGTGCGGAATCCTAACTGTGCCATTAGCTCACGTACCTCTTCTGCAACAAAGCGCATAAAGTTTACGATATGATTAGGATCTCCAGCAAATTTATATCGCAATTCTGGATTTTGTGTTGCAATTCCAACTGGACAAGTATCTAAATGACATGCACGCATCATCACACAACCCATTACAATTAACGGAGCTGTTGCAAAACCAAATTCTTCTGCTCCCATCAAGGCTGCAAGAACAACATCTTTTCCTGTCATTAACTTCCCATCTGTTTCAAGGACGACTCGACTTCGTAAACCGTTCAACATTAATGTCTGATGGGCTTCTGCTAAACCAAGCTCCCATGGAAGACCAGTATGTTTAATACTTGTTTTAGGCGATGCTCCTGTTCCCCCATCATAACCACTCACTACTATAACATCGGCAGCACCTTTGGCAACACCTGCTGCAATAGTTCCAATTCCACCTTTTGAAACTAATTTAACGGAAATGCGTGCATCTCTATTCGCGTTTTTAAGATCATGGATAAGCTGTGCTAAATCTTCAATGGAATAGATATCATGGTGTGGTGGAGGAGAAATTAATCCTACACCTGGCGTTGAGCCACGTACTTCTGCAACCCATGGATATACTTTATTTCCAGGCAACTGTCCGCCTTCACCAGGCTTTGCACCTTGGGCCATTTTAATCTGCAATTCTTTCGCATTGATTAAATAATGACTTTTAACTCCGAATCGACCAGAGGCGATTTGTTTAATATTGCTTCTCCGATTATCGCCATTTTCATCCATTGTATAACGGGATGGATCTTCTCCACCTTCTCCACTATTGCTGCTTGCACCTAATCGGTTCATCGCGATTGCCAATGTTTCATGGGCTTCTTTACTTAGAGAACCAAATGACATAGCTCCTGTTTTAAATCTTTTAACAATGGAATCAACAGATTCCACTTCATTAATATCAATCGGCCGTCTTGATGGATCAAAAGCAAATAAATTACGCAAGAAACTCATGCTTTCCTCGTTAGCCGCTTCAGAAAATTGTTTAAATAATCCGTAGTCACCTTGTCGACATGCCCACTGTAACGTATGGATTGTTTTTGGATTAAAAGCATGGTGTTCCCCGCCTTTTCTCCATTGGAAATCACTTCCAGAATCTAATGTTTCATCGATTGATTCTTGATAGCCTAATAAATGCCTTTTTGTTGCTTCTTCCGCAATAATATCTAATCCGATACCACCTAGCTGAGAAACAGTGCCAGTAAAGTATTGATCAATTACTTCTTTGCCAATCCCGACTGCTTCAAAAATTTGTGCACCACGATAGCTTTGTACAGTAGAAATACCCATTTTAGACATTACTTTTACTACGCCTTCTGTAACTACTGTATTGTATCGCGCTACAATTTCTTCATAGGAAAGGGATAAGATGCCATCCTCTACTGCTTGATTATATGTCGCATATACCAAATATGGATTAATAGCATCCGCACCGAATCCAATTAGACTCGCAAAATGGTGTACTTCTCGAACTTCGCCAGACTCTACAATAATACTTGCCTTCGTACGAAGTCCTTTTTTAATTAAATCTTGATGCAAAGCACTAACAGCAAGTAGAACAGGAATAGCTTTTTCTTCTCTATTCATTGCACGATCAGATAAAATAAGCAATGATACACCTTGTGTGATAGCTTCTTCTGCCTTTTGCATAAGGTTGTTTAAACTTTCCTCTAAATTATCTGTAAATAAAGCATCTATTGTTCTAGCTGTAAACTCAAGTTTAGCATTGGTGCGTAATTGTTCAACATCGCCATTAGATAGAATCGGTGTTTTCAGTTGTATTCTATGACAATTGCTTTCATCTGGATGTAATAAATCACCTTCTGCACCTATCCAAGAAAGAGTCGAGGTTACTAGTTGTTCGCGAATTGCATCAATCGGCGGATTGGTTACTTGTGCAAATAATTGTTTAAAATAATTAAATAATGACTGTGGCTTATTAGATAATACAGCAAGCGGCGTGTCATTTCCCATTGATCCAATCGGGTCTTTACCTTCTAATACAACTGGAATCAGATTTTTTTGCACATCTTCATACGTGTAACCGAAAGCTTTTTGCCTTGCAAGTAAATCAGCAAATGTCTCCGCCTTTTCTTCTATGTTTTCCTCTAAGCGCACAACTTCCTCTAGCCACTCTGTATATGGATGCTCAGAAGCAATCGAGTTTTTAAGCTCTTCATCGGAAACAATGCGTCCTTCTTCTAAATCAATCAACAGCATTTTTCCAGGACTTAAGCGCTCTTTATAAAGAATATTTTCTTCTTCAACTGGAATAACGCCAACCTCTGAAGAGAAAATGATGTAATCATCTTTCGTGACATAATATCTTGCTGGGCGTAAGCCGTTACGATCAAGAATCGCGCCAATTTGTTTACCGTCTGTAAAAGTAATCGCCATTGGACCATCCCATGGTTCCATTAAGCTACTATGATATTCGTAAAAATCTCTTTTTTGTTTTGATAAATGCGGATTCTCGGTCCAAGGCTCTGGAATCATCATCATTGCCGCATGAGCCGGCGTGCGACCAGATAGAATAAAGAATTCTAATGCATTATCAAATACGGACGAGTCACTACCATTGGAATCTAAGATTGGTAACACTTTTTCTAAATCAGCTCCAAAAACCTCTGATGCAAATTGCTGCTCCCTTGCTTTCATCCAGTTAAAGTTGCCTCGTAATGTATTTATTTCTCCATTATGGATTAAATATCGATTTGGATGAGCTCTTTCCCAGCTAGGAAATGTATTTGTGCTGAAACGAGAATGTACAATTGCGAAAGCTGAAACAAATGCTGGGTCTTGCACATCTAAATAAAAGCTCTTCACTTGATCGGAAGTTAATAATCCTTTATAGACGATTGTGCTTGATGAGAGACTCGCAAAGTAAAATTCTTTTTCTTCCTCGCTTCCCCACTTTTCTGCTAGTTTTCTAATTATATATAATTTTCGTTCAAACGTTAACTTATCTTTATTTGATTGATTGGATTGAATGAATACTTGACGAATCACCGGACAACTTTCTTGTGCAACTTTTCCGATTTTTCTGAATTCGGTTGGGACAGTTCTCCAACCAAGAAGTACTTCTCCTATCTCTTCAATATATTCGTTAATCTTTGTTTCAATTTGATTTCGATTTGGGTCATCCTTTGAAAAAAAGACCATTCCAACTGCATATTTTCCACTCTCTGGTAGATTAATATCTGTTAATTCTTTTCGAAAGAAGGCATCTGGAATTTGTACCATTAATCCAGCACCGTCTCCTGTTAATGGATCACTACCTTGCCCACCACGGTGATCTAATTTACAAAGCATGCTTAATCCTTTTGTGACAATGTCGTGCGTCGCTTCCCCTTTTATATGAGCGTACAGTCCGATTCCACATGCATCATGTTCAAATTCCGGTCTATATAAGCCCTGCGCTTTTTCCATTTGGTTGTACGTCATTTCAACCACCCCTGTCAGATTTTCTAACAAATTTTTTTATTCAGATAATTCAATTATACTATACAAATTCATATGTACAATATATCATTTAGATAGAAACAATCTAAAAATGAGATAATTAAAAAGAAGGTCGATAAAAATGGAACTGAGACAACTAAAATATTTTATTGAAGTAGCGGAAAGGGAACATGTATCAGCCGCTGCGGAACATCTGCATGTTGCCCAATCTGCTGTTAGTCGTCAAATTGCTAACTTAGAAGATGAGTTAGGTGTGCAATTATTTGAGCGGGAGGGTAGAAACGTGAAACTGACTTCCATTGGAAAGATATTTCTAACCCATTCTCTTGCCATAGTCAAATCGGTTGACCGTGCCATTGAACAAGTAAATGCCTACTTGGATCCAGAAAGAGGCTCTATAAAAATTGGCTTTCCAACAAGTCTTGCAAGCCACTTACTACCAACGGTTATTTCTGCTTTCAAAGAAAAACATCCAAAAGTGAAATTCCAATTGCGGCAAGGATCCTATCATTTTTTAACAGAAGGGGTAAAAAATAGAGACTTAGATTTAGCCTTCTTGGGTCCAGTACCAACAGACGATTTTTTATTAACAGGAAACATATTGTTCACTGAAAAAATATTTGCTTTACTACCAAGTAATCATTTTTTAAGCGAAAGAAGATCCCTTCGCTTACGGGATTTACGCAATGATGAATTTGTTTTATTTCCGGAAGGCTATATTTTGCAAAAAATCGCTATTGACGCTTGCAAACAAGAAGGATTTTTACCGAATATAAATGCGGAAGGCGAAGATTTAGATGCGATTAAAGGATTGGTGTCTGCTGGTATGGGTGTAACACTACTGCCAGAAAGCACTTTTTATGATACTGTTCCAAAGTTTACGGTGAAAATACCAATTGAAGATCCGATAATTAATCGAACTGTCGGAATTATCGTTCCGAGCAATCGGGAATCTCCACCATCTGTCCAAACCTTTCGTCGATTTGTCATCGACTTTTTCACTATTTTAGAAAAATATCAATAATGGGATGGGATAAGGGTCTCAAACTTTTAGTTAAAGTTAGACCCTTACTTCCCTACCCATTATTTATTTTTCTAAAACTTCCTTCACTAAGGAATGGAAAATAGATAAAGCGTGATTGATAGGCTCTGGGGTTGTCAAATCGACACCAGCCTTTTTGAGAAGCTCGAGTGGATAGTCAGAACTTCCACTTTTTAAAAAGTCTAAGTAGTTTTCTACATCCCCTTTCTCTCCTACAATTAATTTATCAGCTATATTTATCGCTGATGCAAAACCAGTTGCATACTTATAAACATAAAAAGGACGATAAAAATGGGGAATTCTCGACCATCCATACTTCACTTGCTCATCAATGACTAAATCGCTGCCATTATATGCTTTAAATAATTCCTCATAAGTTGAATTGAAAAAATCCAATGAGAGAGGAAGCCCGTTTTCTGCTTGCTCATGCACTGTTTTTTCAAATTCGCTAAACATTACCTGTGTAAAGAAGGTACCTTTAAAACTATCAATAAAATGGTGCAGTAAATGCTCTCTTTTTAATGGATCCTGCTCTAATTTTAATAAATGTCTTATTAACAATACTTCATTCACAGTAGAAGCGACTTCCGCAACAAAAATGCTATAGCCTGCACTTATTTGTGGCTGATGTTTACTACTAAAATAGGAATGCATCCCATGTCCACATTCATGAGCTAATGTAAATAAGCTATCTAAATCGTCCCGATGGTTTAGCAGAATAAATGGATGTACACCATATAATCCTAAATTATAAGCACCTGAACGTTTCCCAGGTGTTTCCCGTACATCTAAGTAACGCTTTTCTTTAAAACTTTTTAGCACTGCGATATATTCTTCACCTAATGGTTTTAATGCATCCACCATTATTTGAAATGCGTCATCATAGCTAATCTCTTCTTTGGCTGCTTCTCCGACTAATGGAACACTTAAATCATAGGCATGCAGTTCTTTGAGCTGAAGTCGCTTTTTGCGAAACTTCATATAGTCATCCATATAAGGTAAGTTCTTTCTTGTAGTCTCAATTAAATTATTATACACTTCTACTGGGACTTGGTCTCCAAACAAACTTTTTTCTAAAGCAGAAGGATAATTTCTTAATTTTGCTGTTTTTACATTATTTTTCACTGCAGCACTAAAGGTTGTTGCAATCGTATTTTTCATGCCTATATATGGTTTATAATAGGCTAGGTATGCTTCTTTCCGTACATTTCGATCTTCACTTTCGATTCTTTTTGCATACATTCCCCTTGTTAGCTCAATTTTTTCTCCATCTTCATTTGTTACTTCTCCAAATGTAATATCTGCATTATTTATCATTCCGAATACATTGCTCGGTACACCTAATGCTTCTCCTAGTTCGGACAAAATCTCTTCTTTTTCTTTGCTTAATACATGCTTCTTATAGCGAAAAGACTCTAATAAGTCTTTTTCAAAATAAGCTAATCCTGTCTCAGCTTTTATGTAGGCTTTTAATTTGCTTTCTTCTAATGACAATAAAAAAGGCATAAAAAAGGAGGTAGCTCTACTATATTTCTGCCCTACATAGCGAGCTTTTTCAATTAGACTTTGGGCATGGGTATTACGCGTATCTAAGTCTAATAGAAGCATTCCATAAGCATATACTTTTCGATAGATAAAACTAGTTTCCTCTGATAAAGTAAGATATGCTAATAAGCTTGCCCCGTCTGAAATATTACTATTGAAAGTGGCAAGCTCATCGATTTTTTTCTCCAATAATTGAAGATCGTTTTCCCAATCTTCTTCTGTTTTATAAATATCCCTCAAATTCCATTTTTCCAAATCTGTAACTTCTTCCCTTGTTTTATATGTATTCATAAACTTCCTCCTATTCATTGGTTTTCTATATTTCACTTGTTATCATGAAATGAAAAGATATGTTTATGCTTAAATCATACCTAGCCATATCCTATTATGTAAAGTATAAACGCTTCTATCGAATTGTACGGGAGTTTTCCAAAATTATCATTATTGTTCCATAATACTTTTTTTCAATACTTGTAATAATTGGAGGTCGATTGAACGGAATTTGTCTAATAAATAACAAAGCTTTGAAGAGAATCCATAAGAAATAGCTTGCCAAACTTCTAGAAACTATGTTATATTAATCAAGCGATGAGCTATATTGAATAAGTCAATGAACATTATTGCGCTATGTGGAGCGTAGTTTATTGCCTCAATACGTAGGACACATTTGTAGTGTCCCTAACTGCCGATAAACTTTTGTTTATTGGCAGTTTTTATTTTTATATGTCCATACAAAAAGCTATCCTTTTTTTGCAGGGAAAAACCTCACTGATTTATCTGAGTGAAAATACAGTGAGGCATCCCATTTAGGATAGCTGTTATGTTTATTACAAATATAATTTATTACGATTATTATGCGGTTAATTCCTTTAACTCTTCTGTTAAACGATAAAATTGTTCCTTGTCACCAGCAATTAATGTTTTGTCAATTTGTTTTTTTAGCTCAGCTTTTCGAAAGTCGTAAAGGGCTTTTTCTAATACCATTTCAGCGAATAAAGAATCAACTACATTTCCTACAGACTGTTTTGGAGCATTTAATAAATACTTTTCCATTTGAATCAACCCCTTGTTCTTTTTTACATTATAGCAGTAATTTTCTGATAATTCAAATACTTTTTTCGAGGAAATTTATTCCTTTTAAAACTTTTATAAAAAAGTGGATTTATGTATAGGCTATTGTCTCTTTTTCATGTATTCTTGATAGAGGTTAGGAAAGGGGAGTTCAAAATGAGTTATAAAATGATCGTATTAGATATGGATGATACTTTATTAACAGATAACCATACTATCTCAGATGCAACAAAAAAAGCTTTAATGCTAGTACAAGAAAATGGCGTTAAGGTGGTCCTTGCATCTGGAAGACTAACATATGCTATCGAAGATGCTGCAGAAGAGTTGAGGCTTGCTGAATATGGGAGTTTTATTCTTTCTTTTAATGGTGCAAAAATAACAAATTGTAAAACGAAAGAAGAACTATTTAGTAGTACATTACCACCAGAAACCGTTCATGATCTTTATGATTTAAGCCAAAGGGAAAATGTGTGGATTCATACTTATATGGAGGATGAAATCATTACACAACAGAATAATCCATTCACTGAAATCGAAGCAGATATTACCGGCTTACCTATTAAGACAGTTTCCGATTTCAAACAAACTGTTTCCTCTCCTGTCGTAAAGGTATTAATGGTGAAAGAAGAAGAGCATCTTAAAGTAGTAGAAGCAAAGCTACAACAAGAGTTAGCAGAACATTTAAGTGTCATGCGCTCTAAACCATTTTTCCTTGAATTTACGGAATTAGGAGTTACTAAAGGGACAAGCCTCGCCATTCTCATTGAAAAACTGGGCATTACAAGAGAAGAAGTCATTGCTATTGGTGATAGTTATAATGATGTAGCGATGATTGAATTTGCTGGCCTTGGTGTTGCGATGGGAAATGCCCCTGATGATGTAAAGGCGCTTGCTAATTACGTGACAGATACTAATAATAACGATGGTGTTGCAAAAGTTATCCATACTTTTATTCTAGACCCTGTTACTACCAAGTTAGTGTAATTATATTGTTTGATATAATTTTATCTTTCAGTAAAAATAACAAAGGAGTATACCTAATCAGAATAGGTATACTCCTTTTAACATAGCAATTACTTATATCCACTAATTTCGTTACTCACTCTTCCTCGTCTGGATCATTAAAAACTTTTATCGTTTTAAAAGCCAAGTTCACTTTAAAATGAAGATTCCAATTACTACGAAGGACCTCTATCTCATGGTCTTGAACAGCAACACACAAAACAACATCTCCATCCCAATCCATTAATACATATTCATTTTGGTTTGAGAATAATTTATAGTCTTTATGTGCTATTAAATTCCAGCCAAAATTTAGCGTGTGGCTTTTATTAGACATTAAGATGCTCCTTTATTTTCCTTGTAAAGGAATTATTTCACTTCAACTGTCCAGCCGAATGGATCTTCTTGTCTTCCATTTTGGATATCTGTGATTGTCTTATATAAATTCGATGCCAATTCTCCTGTTTCTCCATTATTTATGATTATTTTTTCTTCGTTCCAGAAGAATTCACCAATTGGAGAGATAACAGCAGCTGTTCCTGTACCGAATGCTTCTTCTAATTGACCGTTTTTATGGGCTTCAAAAATTTCAGCAATCGAAATTTTTCTTTCTGTAATAGGAATATTCCAATGCTGAAGAAGCTCCATAATACTTCTTCTTGTTACCCCCTCTAAAATGCTTCCATTTAACTGAGGTGTGACTACTTCTCCGTTAATCTTGAAGAATACGTTCATTGCGCCAACTTCTTCAATATATTTCTTTTCTACTCCATCTAACCAAAGAACTTGAGAGTAGCCTTTTTCATTAGCAATTTGTTGTGCTTTTAAGCTTGCTGCATAGTTACCAGCTGTTTTTGCTGACCCAGTACCACCTGCAACTGCACGTACATATTCATTTTCAACGAAGATTTTTACTGGTTTAACGCCTTCTTTATAATACGAACCTACTGGTGATAAAATGATCATAAATTTATAGCTAACAGATGCTGCTACACCTAAATAAGGCTGAGTAGATATAACGAAAGGTCTTATGTATAAAGAGGTTCCTTCTCCATTTGGAATCCATTCTCTATCGATATTAATTAATTGTTTTAAAGCATTTAAGGCAAACTCTTCATCTATTTCAGGTATACAAAGTCTGTCATTTGATTTATTTAAACGCTCCATATTTTTTTCTGGTCTAAATAAAAGGACTTTGCCTTCTTTCGTTAAATAAGCTTTTAACCCCTCGAAAACTGCTTGTCCGTAGTGGAAAATAACAGAAGCAGGATCTAAAGTAATCGGTTGGTATGGAAGAATTTGTGCATCATGCCATCCTTTATCGACTGAATAATCCATCATAAACATATGGTCAGTAAACACTTTACCAAATACTAATGTTGCTGGATCCGGTTTTGGTTTCTTTTCTTTTGCTAATGTTACAGTGATTGTTTGTTCTGTCACGTTCCATTCTCCTTATCATAAATATTATTTCTATTTATTATAACGCAAAGTTTCTATAGAGAAAGTAATTTTGATAAAAAGTTAGAAATTATTTTGCGTAGCTAAGGAAATGATAAGTAACTTTTTTGAAAAAATTTCCACAAATCAATTTATAGCTGTATTAAAAAAGCCAATAAAAAAACAACCAAATCTACATTATGTAAATTTGGCTGCACTATTAATTCCAATGCTTTGTATCATCTAAAAGTTCATCAATTTCTATGTCGATTAAATTCCATGAGGATATTTCCTGCTCTAAATCAGTTGTGTTTGTTAAAATTTCGTCAATGTCGGTTCTAATTAAATGCATGATTGCCTCCTTTAAAACCGTCTTAATTCTGTCTAGAGATTACGCCTAATATAATTTCCAAGCTGGAAACGGTTATATTTATTATAGCATTTACCCCTGTTTACATATAATAAACCTGCTTTACAAATTGATTACACCTTATAGACAAAATGATGAAATTCTTTATTACAACGAGAAACTATAAGAACATGTTATAATAATCAATACTATCTATTACAATGGATATAATTTTAAGAGGAATTGAGCTATCTCTGTTTCTCTTTCAGTTAATTCGTTAGAAATTAGCTGTCTACCTTTAGTTTATCCATTTTCACTTGATTCATTCGTTATGCATGGTCTTCTCTTTGGTTATACTGGTTTGACAACTGGAGGTTATTCAAATGACAAAACTATTAAAATGGGTACTCACCCTTCTTATCATATATGCGGCATATAATTTCTTTATTAAAGAGAGGGAAGATACTGCGATAAATACGGTTTCTGAAGAAATAGAAAATAGTATTAATCAAGAATCTATTACTTCCTTTATTCAGACACTTACAAGAGAATTAAATGGCCTAAAGTCAATTTTTCAGGACGCACAGGACTTTCTCCCAGACTGGAATGTGAAGGAACATTCCGAAGATATTCCTAAACCTGAATTGGAAACACCAAAGGACTATCCATTCTCTATCTATAATATTTCCCTTGGAGATGAGCAACAAAAGGTTGAAAAGTCACTTGGCCATCCGCAACGAGTAACGGAAAATGAATACGGAATTTCTTGGTTTACTTATCATAACAATTATCATAACTTTGTAATGATAGGTTATGATGACAATAATAAAGTAGCGGCTCTATATACAAATCAGGATTTAATTGCTTCTAGTTACGGTATCAAAAAGGGAACGAAGAAAGAACAAGTGTTAGATACATTGGGTGAGCCTTTAACAGAGTTAAGAAAAGGACTGGTTTCTTATAAAATGGCTGAAGATCGTGATTATGAAATGTTTGCTCTCGAAGATTCCTATGTCACTGTTTTTTTTGATAAACATGAAAATAACACTGTTACCGCTCTTCAAATCATCAGCTCTTCCTTAGAAGATAATCGGAAAGATTTTTATGTGGATGGTACTGAGAATCTCAAAGAAGGCTTTGAATATCAATTATTTGATTTAACAAATGCAAGTAGAGTAAATAATAATTTAAATCCTTTAACATGGGATGAAGCAGTAAGAGAAACAGCCCGCAAACACAGTTTAGACATGGCAGAAAATAATTATTTCAGCCATACCAATCTTGAAGGCGAATCACCATTTGATCGGATGCTTAACGATGGAATACACTACAGTATGGCAGGCGAGAATTTAGCTTATGGCCAAAACAGCAGTGTTTTTGCACATGAAGGCTTAATGAATTCAATGGGGCATCGCGAAAATATCTTACAAAAGGATTTTGCATCCTTAGGCGTCGGAGTTGCCTTTAACAACGATGCTCAGCCATACTATACAGAGAATTTCCTTACAAAATGAGGATTGGACAAAAACTAAGTCGTATCATTGAGCTATAGACACTTAGCTTGCCTCTCCATCCACTTCGTTTTAAAAGCTATTTCCTAAAAATATTGATTTTCCTAGAAAAATCAATTAGTTGGAAAAAAGGAGCATCCTGAATTTGCATAAACTCCTGTAATGTCAGCAAGAGGCCCACGGAAAGCAAGTGTATTCAGGATGCTAGAATGATCAACAAACGTGCCTGAAACCGTCTTTTTTAACAATGATAAAAAATGCGAACAGCTATACTTTATTTAGTATAATCGTTCGCATTTATCACTTGCTAAATAATATGATTCCTACCTCATTTTGCGCAATTTTTCAGTTTCTGTTTTCTGTCTCAGGAAATTAATCAACTAGCTATTTACCATTTACCCTCTACTAAATAATTAAATTTCCAATCATCCATATTAAGAAAAAGCTAATCACAATGGATAAATTTGCAGCAGTGCCGACAAAGCGTTGGTTATATTTAAACTCTATGCTATATGGAAGCACACAAGATGCCATTGGTAAGATTAAACAGATTAATATTGTGTAGCGGAACATTTCTTCAGCTGGCCAAAGAAAAAAAGCGAGAAATCCTAATAAGAGACCGGTACCATACCTAATCCCAAGTACTCTTCCAATTCCTTTCCAATACTTCTTGTCAATCGAGAAATTCAAATAGATGCCAAGCAATAATAATGAAAGTGGCATATTTGCTTTCGAAATAGTACCCGTTACATCGATTATTTGATGAGGCAAGTGGATACCTGTAATATTAATGATGAAAATAAAAACATATGTCATCAATGGTATGGATTTTGAAAGCTGCCCTGCTACATGCTTTGCACTAAGTACTGTTCCTTCTTTCGAATAATAACTCCCAATTAAATAACTAATCCCAAAAGTAACGATAGCATTGCCAATATCAAACATGCCGAAATACTTGATTCCTTCCGTCCCCCAAATTCCTTGAACTAAAGGATATGCAAAAATGCCAATATTAAATCCAGGGATGAGCATTCCTAACATCCCTTTTTCCTTATTTTCTTCCTTTCGAAATAAAAAAAGTCCGAAAACACTAATGACTATTCCATAAAATAGGCCAAGGAAAACTAACAAAAGCAAGGAATTCTCAATAATAACATTATGTAAGGTAGAGATAATTAAACAAGGTAAAGTGATATTAAAGATAATCCGAGCTAATCCTTCTCCATCCTTTTCTTTAATAATATTTTTCTGTTTAAAGAAATAACCGATTGCGATGATAATAACCGAATACAAAAATTGGGTATTAAAATTTTCCATTCTCTAATTTCCCCTAACTATTAAGTTACAACTACTAATGAACCTACTATACTACTATTCGGATTGCTTTTAAAGGCTTAGTTTCGAAAAAAAGGATTGGATGCGTGACAAGACAAATAATCTTATCAAACGAATCTAATCCTTTTTAAATGGTTCTATTTAAAAGCTATTGCTTTCACTTACAGTATTATTTATTTCTTTCAATCTGCGAATATCAAGACGAATTAATAATGACACTGCCAGTGATACAATAAACATACAAGAAAATACAAGCAGTGTTCCTTGATAGCTACCTGTCGTATCACGAATCCATGATACGATGCTAGGACCAGCAACACCGGCAGCGGACCAAGCTGTAAGAATGTATCCGTGAATAGCGCCAAGTTGTTTTGTACCAAATAAGTCGCCAATATAGGCTGGTATAGAAGCAAATCCTCCACCGTAACAAGACATAATAATAAATATAATGATTGAAAAAGCAATGTAATGATGCAAATGAGGAAGAGCAAAGAATGCTACTACTTGTATTGCAAAAAATAATGTATATACATTTGGTCTTCCAATATAATCAGAAATAGCAGCCCAAGCAATTCTTCCTGCACCATTGAAAACGCCCATAATACCAACAAGTGTTGCAGCTCCAGCTACAGACATTCCTGCTAATTCTTGGCCCATTGGAGAGGCAACAGCGAGAATGGCAATCCCACATGTAATATTGATAAATAACATAATCCATAATGCCCAAAACCGTTTCGTTTTTACTGCTTCATTTGCTGTTAACTGTGACAAATCTTCTCTTACTTTCATGTGGCCAGCTTCCACAGATTGCTTAAACCCTTTTGGCATATATCCTTTTGGTGGTGCTTCTAAATATTGTGCGGAACAAAGAATAACAACAAAATATACTGCTGCAAGAATATAAAAGGTATTAGATATCCCAACCGAATTAATCAAATGATTCATTACCGGACTACTAATCATCGAAGCAAAGCCAAATCCCATTATCGCTAATCCTGTTGCTAAACCTCTACGATCCGGAAACCATTTAACCAATGTTGATACAGGAGTAATATAGCCAACACCTAAACCAATTCCGCCAAACATACCGTAAGTGATATAGAGTAATGGTAAAGATTCAATGCTTGTTGCAAATCCAGCACCAGCCATCCCTATCCCAAACATGAAGGCAGAAAGTCTGCCAGCAGCACGAGGACCATATTTTTCGACAAAGTGACCGAGAAAAGCTGCGGATAATCCTAAAAATAAGATAGCGATACTAAATGTCCATGAAATATTTGTTAAACTCCAGTTAAATTGAGCTTCAAGCGGCTTTGTAAAAACACTCCAAGCGTATACAGACCCGATTGAAATATGAATCCCAACTGCAGATAATGCAATTAACCAACGATTTTTTGTTTTCATATAAACCATACCCCTATTATATTATTTAGCGTTCTTAACTTTTAACAAAGCTGTTTTCCAAAAGATTGTTGTTTTTTTAATAGAAAATATGAATTAGTTGCCAAAATAGAGCAGCAAGAAATATACTTAGACTCCTGTGGGATTAGCGAGACAGTCCTAAGGCCCTGCAGGAGCGAAGCGACGAAGCGGCTAAAGCGCAAGGCCAACGGAATGTGAAGGGTATTCCGGCTGCGGGCGATAGCAACAAACTATGCGAAAACAGCCATTAACAATAATAGCTTTATTCACTATAAGAAATAGCAAGCGGTTCTGCCGCCTTTCTAACCCCATTTATCGCTAATTCAACCGTTTCATTTGTATGCAATACAACTGCCATTCTTCTTCCTTTTGTTGTTCTCGGCTTACCAAACACACGCACTTGGGTATTTTCGACCGACAATGCATCATTCAAACCAGTAATTAAGTAAGTTTCACTTTCTTTTGTTGCTTTTATAGTCTTGCTAGCACCAGCAGCATATAATTTCACACCAGTAATGGGATAACCAAGAATGGCTCTAACGTGCAAAGCAAATTCAGATAGGTCTTGGGTAATCATTGTAACCATCCCTGTATCATGAGGTCTTGGTGATACTTCACTGAAATATACGCCATTTGCTGTTAAAAATAATTCCACACCAAATAGTCCGTACCCTCCTAGACTATCTGTTATTTTCTTTGCTACCTCCTCTGCCTGTGCTAGTTGGTCAGCTGACATAAAATGAGGCTGCCATGATTCAATATAATCGCCATCCTTTTGTGTGTGACCAATCGGAGGGCAGTAGGTTGTGCCACTAACAGAACGGACTGTTAAAAGAGTTATCTCAGATTCAAAGGAAATAAATTCCTCTACAATGACACGAGTTTTCTTTCCTCTTCCGCCATCTACCGCTTCTTTCCAAGAGGATTCGATATCTTCCGCACTCTGGCAAATGCTTTGACCTTTGCCAGAGGAACTCATGACAGGCTTAATTACACATGGAAATCCAATCTTATGTACTGCTTCTTCCAGTTCTTTTATGTCATTTGCGAAGGCATATTTTGCTGTTGGTATTTTTAGTGTTTCGCTTGCCAATCTTCTAATCCCTTCACGATCCATCGTTAAATAAGTAGCGTTTGCGGTCGGAACTACCGTATAGCCCTCATTTTCTAAATCTAATAGAGTACTAGTCGCGATTGCCTCTATTTCAGGAACAATATAATCAGGCTTTTCTTTTTCGATAAGCCGTTTCAATTGGACACCATCTAGCATATCTACTGTATATGAACGATGTGCCACTTGGCTTGCTGGTGCGTTGTCATAGCGATCAACAGCGATTGTTTCCACTCCTAAGCGCTGTGCTTCAATAATGACCTCTTTCCCTAATTCCCCAGAACCTAATAACATGATTTTTCTTGCTTGTGAAGTATTTGGTGCTCCTACCACGATGCCAATCCCCCTAAACAAAATAATTATTCCTTTATTCTGCATAATAACGTAAAATCATCCACTATTCAAGGGTTTTTTTCTCTAATTCCGAACAATTTTAGTTGGGTTGTATAAATAATTCGTATTTTCAGCAAAAGTGGAATCGCTATATTTATGTAACTCATCCATTCTTTTTAGGACATACAAAAAAAGCATCGGAACATTTCCAATGCTTTTTTTAGGTTGCTTTTCTTTTCTATGAAAATAATTACTCTCTACCTACACTTATAAAGTTTAATTGATTAAGTAGCAAATGGATTTATGTGGTCATTTTATTGCTGTCAGAAAAACGAGAATAAACGAGTTCTCCCCTACTTATGGTCGCTTTTACTCTGCCTCTATATGTCTTTCCGATATAAGGGCTAATTTTATTTTTGTAATATAAATCTTCCTTTTTCAAGATAAACTTTTCATTTACATCCACTATTGCTATATCAGCATCATATCCTTTCAGAATGCTTCCTTTATTTGGATAGAGACCAAAGCGTCTTGCAGGATTAGTACTTGTAATTTTTGAAATCATTTCTAACGGAATTCCTCTTTGCCAATATCCTTCTTCTAGTAACACAGAAAGCGTTGTTTGACACCCTGAAATACCTCCCCATGCTTCGAGAAGATTTCCCATTTTCATAGAGGGCAAAGATGGGGAGTGATCAGAGCCAATTACATCAATCTCTCCCTTTCTTATAGCCTCCCAAAGATTATCTACTTCCTGCTTTGACCGTAATGGTGGTGCACATTTTGCAACTGCTCTTAGCTTCTCTAAGTCATCCATTGTTAAAGATAAGTAGTGTGGACAGGTTTCCACACTTATATCAAGCCCTCTTCGTTTTGCTGCTAAAATCGGCTCTAGAACATCTGCGCTGCTGATATGAACAATATGCAGCCTACATTTCGTTGCCTCTGCATAAGCAATGATACGTTGGACTGCTTCTATTTCTGAAAAAATCGGTCGAGCATTCGAAAAAGCTAATGCTATATGGTCACTTTCCCAATTAATCTCCTTTCCTAAAAACTCTGTAATCGTATCACTTTCCGCATGGACAGCTAAAATACTATGTAATTCTGCTATTTTTTTCATCGCCTGTAAAAGTGTGCGATCATCAGCACTTTGAAAGTCATCGATTCCGCTATTGGACATAAACGCTTTAAAGCCAATTACTCCACATTGCAATAGCTTTTCTAGTTCATCTAGATTACCAGGTACAACTCCGCCCCATAACCGATAATCAATCACTGATTTTTCTTTGGCCAACCCATTCTTTAGATGAAATGCTTGTTCTGATGTTGTTGGTGGATGACTGTTTAACGGCATATCAAAGAATAATGTTGCGCCGCCAGCAGCTAAGCTTTTACTACCGGTTTCCAATCCTTCCCACTCACTTCTTCCTGGCTCATTAAAATGCACATGTGAATCAATAATACCAGGAAACAAATATAAGCCTTCTGCATCAATGATTTGTTTTGCTTTAGTTTCCTTGATATGTAATCCTATATCTACTATTTTCCCATCTTTTATCAAGACGTCTGCTTTTGATAATTTCTCCTCATTAACAATGATTCCATTTTTAATTACTAAATCAAATTCACTCAAAATGCTTCAGCTCCCTCGATATGTCTGATATCCCCAACCAGATAATAATAAAGGAATATGATAATGCTTTTGTGTTTCGTCTGTATAAAAACGAATAGGGATTGTCGTTAAAAAGTTGTTTTTCACTTCTAATCTTTGAAAGTATTCTTTTACAAAAAATACTAATTCATATTCTCCGTTATCCACTTTCTCTAATAATATAGTATCTACTCTGCCATCCTCATTGGTTATTCCCTTTGAAATAAAACTTCTAGCTGAATCTGTTAATTTCCATAATTCTACTTTTATTGATGCTCCTGGTTTTCCTTGTGTTACATCCAATACATGAGTTGTGATTCCAGTTTTCATATTTATGCACCTTGTCCTTTTGTCTCTAGTTTCACGATATCATTTAATCGGAATTTCGAAATGGCAAATATTTGCGTTAAGGCTGTTTGAAATTCTTGCTCTTTTGAATGATTTAATCTGTCCTTCATCGCTTTATAGATGCTGTCCTTTGTATGTCCCTTTACTGCTAATATAAATGGAAAGCCAAATTTTTCGGAATATGCTTTATTTAATGCTGCAAATTCCTGATATTCTTTTTCTGAAAGTGCATCAAGTCCAGCTCCTTTTTGCTCTTTTACAGATGAATCCGTCATTTTCAGCTTTCCTCCTAAATCAGGATGTGCTCGAATTAAGTCCAATTGATCTCCAATAGGAGCCTCTGTTACTGCCTGTACCATCAATTGGTAGAGTACTTGTAGACTGGGAAAGGGGTGATAATCCCAAGTCTTATTGGCAATCCAAGGACTATGCTCAAATATCCAACCGATTTTTTCTATAAACTCTTGTCGATTCATTTCATTGATTTCTTCTATCGAATACATATCCTCATTCCTTCCGTTTAGGCTTGATTAATCTTTTTGTGTTAAAAGATCGACTGCTCGCAAAATCCCTTCATAGCCTGTGCACCGACATAGATTACCAGATAATGCTGTTAGCACTTCTTCTTTAGTTGGTTGTTCCTTGTCATCAAGCAAAGCTTTTAAAGCTATAACCATACCCGGGGTACAATATCCACATTGAAGTGCCCCTGCCTGCAAAAATGCCTCTTGAATTGGATGAAGTTTCTCTTCTGCTAAACTTTCAATCGTAAAAATCTCTGCATCCTCTATTTGATATGCCATGATTAAACAGGAGTTCACCAATTTTCCATTCATAATGACAGAACATGCTCCACATCTTCCTACCTCACAAGCTATTTTCGTTCCTGTCAGAGATAAAGAATCACGAACAATATCGACTAGACGAGACGTTGGAGAGAGTGATAGTTCTTGTTGTTTTCCGTTGACTTTAAAGCGTGTTACTCTTTCTATTACCTTTTTGCTTTCCATTACACTCCTCCTATTTCGTTAATATTCTATGTTAATCTCTTTCAAAATCATCTCTGATTGAACCGGCAGCTTATTCAGCCAAATTCCAGTAGCATCATGAATCGCGGAAACAATCGCTGGCGCAACTGCAACAGTACCAATTTCTCCTACTCCTCTTGGTCCATATATATCACCACTAACTAAGTCTTCCATTGCAAAAACATTGGTTTCTTTTGGAATATCTAATATAGTCGGAATCAAATAAGTATCAAGGTTTTCTGTCATATAGCGGCCATTTTCCATAACAGCGTCTTCCATAAGCGTAAAGCCTAATCCCATATTAGCACCGCCTTCAATCTGGCCTAAATAGCCCATCGGATTTACAACCGGGCCTGCTGAAATGACATGGTCCATTTTTACTACCTTTACTCTCCCTGTTAAAACTTCTACCTCAACTTCTACTGCTACACCTGCAAATGTATATAAAAAATGTCCTCCATCAATGGAATGGGGAGTAGTTGGAAAATGATAGCTAGTAGTAACAGATGGAAGCTCTTCAAGAGATGTTGCCAATTCTTTATAGGTCAATAACAGCTGGGCTTCCTTATTTTCTTCACTCAGCCAAATTCCTCTTTTGCCAAGGCTAAGATTCTTAATCGGTGCATTCGTTTGTTTTCCAGCAGCAGTAAGTATTTTTTCTATAAAAGGAGTTTTTAATTTATTTACACCTAGCCATACCATATTTGTCGCTCTAGATGCTGTCGATGATCCGGAATGAGGCACTTTTGCGGTATCTCCAATGATTATTTCTACATCATTTGTGTCACAGTTAAATGTTTCAGTCATGATCATATCAATTGTTGGAATTAATCCTTGCCCACATTCCTCAAAACCAAAGGAAACCTCTAATCTCCCCTCTTTATTTAGGGATATGCGAGCACCAGATGGGTCTGGTCTACCATAACCAAGTCCTCCCCCGTGCATTGTGATGCTATATCCCGTCCCTTTAAGCTTCCAGTCACTCAAAGATTGCCATTCTTCATTCTTTTGAAGAATGGGTGATTTGATGATTTCTGTAAGAACTGCATGTGCTCCGTCAGTAGGAACTATCGGCTGTTCAACAGGTCCAGGATCATCTGTTTGCCGCAAGTTTTTTATGCGCAATTCTGTTGAGGATATTCCGATTTTTTCTGCTAAGCGCTCTATCTGTGTTTCTAGGGCAAAGGTGATTTGATTTCCGCCAAATCCTCTAAATTCACCTGCCACACCGTTATTTGTATAAACAGAATAACCCTTTACATCTATATTCTCGATACGGTAGGGGCCAGCACTATGCTCTACAGCAAAATCAAGTACAGCAGGACCTAATGTAGCATAAGCACCTGTGTCCGCAATGATTTTCACCTGATGTGCAAGTAGTTTTCCTGCTTTATCCGTTCCTGTTTTCATCTGAATTTTCATTGGATGCCTTTTTAAGCCAGCTTTTATAGAAACTCTTCTAGATTGATGAATCTTTACTGGTCGCTTCGTTTTTAAGGATAAGATACTAATATACGGCTGAATGTTCAGTTCATCCTTGCCTCCAAATGACCCTCCAATCGGACTTGAAATGATGCGGATTTTTTCAGGTTCCATCCCTAGAATTCTAGAAAGCTGTAATTGATCTTTAAAACCATGCTGCGTTGGAGCATATACAGTTATTCCGCCATCGTCATCTGGAACTGCTACCCCTCCTTCTGTTTCCATATATGCATGCATTTGCCTTGGTGTATGATATGTTTCTTCTATAAGGAATTCACACTCATTAAATATGTCCTCTATTGTCGTTTCTCCCTTTCTAAAAGCAGCCTTGTGAAGGAGATTACCATCTTTATGTAACTTTATAGAAGATTCCGTCAAAGCAATTTCTGGATCTGTAACAGGTTGTAACGGACTATACTTAACTTTAATTAAGGAGATTGCCTTTTCTGCAATTTCTTTTGTTTCGGCGGCCACTGCTGCAATAGCATCACCCACATACCTCACTCTGTCCTCACATAAGACTGGTTGATCTTGTATGACAATTCCGAAGCCATTTAAGCCTGGGACATCCTTATGTGTAATTACAGCTGCAACACCAGGAAGTAATTCAGCTTCTCCTGTATCAATCGATACAATTTTCGCATGTGGATGTTCACTTCTTAGCACTGTGCCATATAGCATTTGCGGAAAACTCATATCTGTTAGATACTTAAGTTCCCCAGTTACTTTAGGTGCACCATCTCGGCGAATTTTCCATCTTGCGCCTGCGCTAGTTATATCAAGAACCATAAAATTACTCCTTTCTTTGCTTTTTAACAAAATCTTTTATAGTTGCAAGAAATAGGTTTGCTGCAACTTTTTTACGATAGTCTGCTGTTACAAAGGGATCGGTATAGGATGAAAAATCATCTTGAATCTTTTTATATAAACATGACCAATCAATCTCTTTCATTCCTTTATTAAGCTCTTCTTCTGCTAAAGTAAGTCGACAAGGGAGATGTGCTCCTCCGCCTATTGATAGCTTTGCTGCTTTAATGTTGGATTCTTCATACTCTAGATATCCTGCAACAGAAATAATAGCTGCAGTAAAGGTTTCTCGTCTGCCAATTTTTTTAAAGAAGGAGTAATTTTGTGCATTAATGATTGGAATAAAAATATTTGTTAATAATTCAGATGATGGAGGAGTTGGTTTTGCGAGCCATTTTCTTAAAGAAATCATCTTTTCCTGTTCGCCATTGTAAAAGGATAATTTTGCCTCTAAAACCAATAAAACCGGTATCGTATCACCAATTTTGCTACAAATATTGCCACCGATTGTTCCTCTGTTACGCACTGCAGGAGCGGCTATCTTTTCACAAGCTTCTGCAAGGATAGAAGCATTTTTTCGAACAAATGAGTTATTCAAGCAGTCAGAGATGGTCATAGCTGCACCAATTCTCATGTATAACTGTCCATCCAAACGGACTTCTTCTATTCCTTTTAATTCTGGCAATTTCTCTGTGCTTATTAGATGTTTTGGTTTTTCTACACCAGCTTCCCAATTAATTTGGAGAATAGTTCCACCAGAAATAATCGTATTATGTTGGACAATTAAATTCTGAATGTCAGATAAATTGTTAGGTATCTCGACTGAAGTTGGATACTTTTCGGCAGATATTTTCATCTTGTTCCCTCCTTGCTAGCACTTTTTCATAATCGCTTTTTGTATCTATATCGATAAAATATATTTCTTCTGAAAATTCAATCTTTTTCCCTTGCAGTGCTCCATTGTTTAATAGTTTTCTAGCTCCCCAATCTCCTTTTAATGGTTTTATTTTTTCATATACATTTGGATGGAATAAAATTGGAGGCATTATTACTCCATTATACATGCTTGCCACATATTCTTCTGGTGGTTTTAAATTGATTTTTACTAGTTTGCTTAACATATTTGCTGTCACAAACGGCTGATCTGCTAAGCATACCAGGATTTTATCAGACTTTCTTTCTACTGCAGCCTCAAATCCAGCCTTTAAAGAATAAGATTGCCCTAGATCAGCCTCTTTGCACCTAATAATTTCCCCTTTTTTTCCGAATAGTTGATTTTTATTTTCTAGTGATATCCAATCTAAAGTGTCATCTGGTTGAACAATGACTAAGGAATAATCAATAAAAGAAGCGGCTAATAATTCGGATAAAGCTGCATTACCAATCGTATTCTGCCCGAGGGTTAGCGATAATTTATGTTCTCCCATCCTACTGCTCTTACCAGCAGCCAAATAGATCGCTGTAATCATTGCTTAACCATCGCTTCAGACTTTTTCGTATTTTTCAGCTGAATTAATTCTGCTACAATACTAATCGCAATTTCTTCCGGACTTTCTGAATGTATAGCCAAACCAACTGGATAACGAATCCAGTCTTTATCCTTTTTTCCAGCTAATAATCTTTCCGACCTTTTTTTGGATCCAAGGAGGCCTAAGTACTTTGTCTTTCTAGCTTGGAAGTAATCGACTATTTCTTGATCCTTCATAAAGCTATGCGTCATTGTAAGAACATAATCATTTTCTGTGGGGTTTATTGCTTCCATTACTTCCGTTGGCGAGCCAATAATATATTCTTTGGCATATGGAATATTCTCTTTCTTACAATAGCTTTGTCGCCAATCTGCTAAAATGACATAAAATCCTGCTTTACTAGCAAAATGCACAACGGGCTTTGCATCTGGTCCCGCTCCATATAGGATTAATTTTGGCTGAGGCTCGAATGATTGAGTGAATGAAATCATGTCACTGTCACTAGGAGAGCATATGAATTCTGAGATAAAGGATGTTCCATTTGGATACTCCTTTTTTGCTTCAACACTTATCTTATTTTCCATCTGTTTATTTAATTGATTAAATTTTTTAATAAGTTCTACATTTTTGCCATTATTTAAATGGTGCTGTATTTTTTGAAAAATTTGTCTTGTTTCCATAGTAACCGGCTCTACCATAATATAAATTTTCCCATCACAGCCGACACCTTGCCCCCAAGATAAATCATCTTCAGAGCGTAAATCGTATTCCATCAGAAATGGTTCAGCATATTTTTGCAAGTCAATCCTAGCAAGTAAATCCTCCTCAACACATCCACCGCTAAGCAAGCCTTTCTCCATGCCTTTATCCGAAATAAACATCATTGTGCCTTCTTTACGATAGGCTGAACCTTCTACCTTTACGATTGTAGCCAAATACCCTTGATTCTTCTTATTACTGACAGAATCAATAACAGAATAATGATCGGAAGACATCGACATTCCTCCAATAGTAAGTTTTTTTATCTCGGTGTTACTTTTTATCACATATCATGTTATTACATCATATTAATTGCTATATTTTTATATGTCATTGGATTAATTATATAATAAAAACAAATAAATTTAGTCGATTTAAACAAATTTTCTAAATTATTCGTTATTTATATATTTTTATCCCTCCTTTTTCATAAACAATCTATTTTACTAGCTGTATGAGTAAAATGTTTGTGGGAGAATAAATATCCTTTTTGTCTAGTTGGGGGACTCGTCCCCCAACTAGACAAAAAGGCCACCAAGCGAGAGCGCGGTAGCTGGAAAAAATTAAGCATTAAAAAAGAGAGCTTCCTTTTGTAAAGTAGAATTTGACTAGAAAACTACGAAAAGGAGAGGCTCTCATGAATCAATGTAACACAAAAATGCCATCATTAAAAGAATTGGAAAAAACTTTATTTCGAACACTCCAAATGACGTTTCAAGAAATCCTTGTTCAAACGTTAGAAAATTGGGATCAAGAGATTGCCCAGCAACGAGACAAAAGAAGATTTGCTTTACGTGATAAACGAGAAATACGAGTAGATACAGCGTTTGGAGCTGTGGAGCTGAAGCGTAATTATTATTTCGATCGTGTGACCAAAAAATATATTTGTCTATTAGATCACTATTTACAGTTTCAGGGGAATAAGGGATTTAGTCCACTACTAGAAGAATGGGGGTTAGAACTAGCGACGAATGGCTCCTCCTATCGAAAGGCGGTGGAAACGTTCGAACAATTTTTAGGCTATTCGGCGATGAGCCATGAAGCATTACGGCAACATCTTCTTCAAACAAACGTACTTCCCGCTAAGGAAAAACGCCCTTTTCAAAAGGTATTGTTCGTCGAAGTAGATGGATTATATGTGAAGAGCCAAGAAAAGAAAAAGCGTGGATGGGAGTTGAAATTCGCCGCTGTACATGAGGGATGGAAAGAAAACGGAAAGCGAGTCAGACTCCGAAATAAAAGGCATTTTCTCTATGAAGGAAAAGAACCCTTTTGGGAAGCCTTTGAAACGTTCTTACAGAATAATTATGCGTATGATCCTACCCAAACCTTGCTTATTATTAATGGCGATGGAGCAGGCTGGATAACGGCATGTCGGGAGTATTTTCGGGAACGCGCCTTTTTCACCATGGATCGGTTTCATGTCGCTCGTTCGATGAAGCAACTAATGAAGAGCCATCCTCGATACCGCTACATGAAAAGAGCGTTAAAAAACTACCAGGTAGAAACATTACTTCTAGAGTTGAATAGCGCAGTAGGAACAATGGATACACCAGAAGAAGAAGAAAAACTAGAGCATTTCCTCGGCTTTTTAACGCATCATCAGGAAACCATAAAAGATTACCGTAGTTGGTTACAGGAGAAAGGCGTGGACACGACAGCGTATCGTCCAATGGGAAGTGCAGAGGCGATGATGAATCAATTAGCCAAACGATTAAAAAATGGAAGAGCATGGAGCAAAAAAGGGGTCATGAGCATGGCGCGCTTGTGGATTGGATTGAAGGATGACCTATCCATCCAAACGATATATGGAAAATGGGAAAAGACCACGGAAAAATCAAAGAAAGAGCATCGACCGAAAAGAAAAATACCCACAAAATTAGTAACAGAAACCGTGCGTCAGAACATGCCATACTTAAATCAAGCGATTGGAAAACCCATTCACTTTGCCTTAAAGGGATTAAAAGGTTTTTAAAAAAAGAAAAAAACGAAATTTTGATGAAAGAAAATGTTTAGAAAGCGGATACAAAATTAAAAGTTTTATTTTATAAAAAGGGAGCTAAAAAAACTCCCACAAAAACTTGACTCAATCTTACTAGCTTAATATATTTACATTTTCTTCATTATCATCTATAATGCACGTATCTTGCATTAATATATTCTTCTTTTCGTCTTTCTTATTTATACTTTTTATTTAATTAAATGAGGTGGACTATGAATAAAGAAATCATTAAATTTATCAGAAAAAATTATGAAATGACCCAAAGAGACTTTGCCCGCGTTTTAAATTGTAGTTTCGCATTAATTGCCTTGGTGGAAGTCGGAAAACGAAGAGTTAGTAAAGATTTAGAAAATAAGATTAGGCAAACGTTTAATATTGACGATCAAGATATCGCCTCCATTACATCAATATTAACGGAAATAAGTAAAGGGCTCCCTCCTTTTATGTAATGATAGTAGAAGAAAATAGAAAGTATTTACAGATCCAAAACGTTTATTCCAAGTAGATGTTTTCTATTTTCTTCTATGTTTAAAACTAATTTTAGTCTGCACCCTTTTTCCTTCATCTAAATAGGATAAAGAAGGATGAAAGGAGGAGTAAAATGCCCATAAATGACCAAATCCCCCCGAACTCAAAGGTCTATCTTCCAAAACTTCCTGCAGAATCTTTAAATAATCAATCACATTTTCAACAAAATTATTTACAAGATTACTTATTAACTCAAAAACTTCAAAATGAATATTTAGCCACTTTAGTAACGAAATTTCAGGAAGAGTCTCTGGAAAAGCAGGAAAAGCATTTTAAGCAAATCAATGCAATTGATTCCAAATTGCAGTTAAATGATTCGGTAACTAAGGACCTATTAACAAAACTTGCTGTATTAGATGAGGATACAGCAAAAATTGAAGAGCAATTAGCTTCCCTTGTAACACTATCCAAAGAACAAAAAGAAATAATAAACGAAGAATCACTTCGCAACACTGCTTTATTTGACCAGTTAACATTTCAGGAACAAGACATTTCCTTAATTGCTAAGAAAATGGATGAATTTAATGATCTTGCTACTGATATGAAAACGAAATTGGATGAAACAGAGTCGAGCTATCATAACATATCGGAAAAGCTGGATATCCAAGAAATCTTTCACAAAACGATTATTGAAAACATCGAAGAAACAAATGGTAATGTAAATAGGCTGAGTCGACAAATAGAACATATGAAGGAAATTCTGTTTGAAAGGGTTCATTTTTTAGCCGAAAAAATTGAAAACAATGTGAAAAGCATTGCACAACCAATCCAACGCTTCTTTCTTCATTCAGAAAAGGATGAAACAATGAATAAATAAATACTATAAAGTTGTGTTTTCGTATTCAGACGACTTAATGAGCGTTTAAGGATGAGGCAAAAAAATTGTTAGCTATTGATGGTTGTCTTAGCCACCAAATAAACTAGTCCTCATTTCATTTGATGGTTTATATTTTTTAAGCGCCCACTATCTAGTGATGACTACGGCTAATAACAACTGAAAACAGTCATTAATAAGCTAATTAAAAAGCCAAACAATCACACGAAAGGATGATTGTTTGGCTTTTTTCTTTTGGCTGAATTAGTTATGCCCAGCATATTTTTAGTCAAGAATTTTTACAGATACTTGTTTTCTTCCCCAATTTAATGCTTCAGATGTGGTTGCGACATGGACATCGATTTTATTTCCTTTTATCGCACCGCCAGTATCACCAGCGATTGCTGTACCATACCCTTCAACATATACTTTAGAACCAAGTGGGATTACGTTAGGGTCAACGGATATAACCTTTTTATTGGGATTATCTTTTAAATTTATACCTGTAGCTGTTATACCAGAACAACCATTACAATCTGCTGTATAAGCGGTAGCAGTTACAGTAATTTCTTTTGAGCTTGCATCAGTATTTGTTGTTTCTGTCTTTTCAGCCTTTACCGTATTTACCGTATTCTTTGTCTTTACTGTATTGTTTACAGTTTGGGCAGCTGTTTTTGTTTCACTTTCCTTTGAAACTTTACTTTTTGAAACAATCAATACGTCACCTTTATGTATTGTATCGCTTTTAAGTTTATTCCAGCTCTTAATTTGTTCAACGGTTGTATTATATTTTTGAGAAATCTTCCAAAGATTATCTCCTGCTTTAACTTTATAATTCTTCACTTTTTGAAGTATTAATGTTTCGTTGACTTTGATGAGATCACTTTTTAAGTTATTCCATTTTTTTATATCTGTAACACTAACATTCTTCTTTTGTGAAATGGACCAAAGGGTATCTCCTTTTTCTACTTTGATTTCTTCCGCACCAACAAACGGAGCAGCTGTTGTCAGTAATGATGCACAAGTTACAATAGAAAAAATCTTTTTCATTTTTATACCTCCTCGAAAAAGCTCTAGTTGAGCTAACGGTATAATCTTAACATGAAAAAGCTCAAAAAAAAGAACAGGGAGTTGTTAATTCGATTACTTATATGACAATCAATTAACAATCACAATACGAATCGTCAGAATAATGAATTAATTAACCTCTGTTTGAATATAATATAATTTTTAATATTTTGTCTCTCACGGCTAACTGCCTATTATCGTAGTATGCATTGTCCCCTTCTAGCCACTTTTTCCTTTTTACCCACTGTTTATTTGCTTATTTACCTTGCTATTCTGTCCCAAATAGTTCCGAATGGTTTAACTTACAAAGAGCAGGTGATGGAAGACTATCCCTGCTCATGGATGTTTCGCATAATCTTAGTCTACTGCTGGTAAAGTGATATGGAAGCTTGTCCCTTTTCCTAGTTCGCTTTCTATATATACTTTGCCATTTAAATTTTCAATGATTTTAAAGCTTACCATTAAGCCTAGCCCGTTTCCGTCCTTTTTTGTCGTGAAAAATGGCTCGCCCAATTTCTTTAATTGTTCTTTTGACATACCAATCCCGCTATCTTTAATGACAATGCTAATGCTGTCATTCTCTTTTTTCACGATTATTTCGATGAAACCACCATTTGGCATTGCTTCTACAGCGTTTTTAATAAAATTCAAGAATACTTGCTTTAATTTATTCTCATCACATTCTACGAAAAAATTTGGATTTTCATAGGAGCGATGTAATTGAATTTTATTTTTCCGAAGCTGGTAATCTAAAATGGAAACGACATTATCCATGATTGGGAGTAATGGCTTCTTTTCTAATACAGAAACTGTCGGCTTCGATAAAAGCATAAATTCTTCTACTATTGAGTTTACCCTTTCGATCTCCTCTAAAATAATATCAAAGTATTCCTGTCTATCCTTTGCGGTTTCATCCATGCTTAGAAATTCAGCATACCCTTTAATAGATGTTAGTGGATTTCGAATTTCATGTGCAACGCCAGCAGCTAACTGCCCTACAGCTGCTAATTTATCTTGTCGATGAAGAATATCTTCCGTTCTCTTCTTTTCTGTTATATCATTTCTTATCGCTAAATATTGGTAAGGTTTATTGTTTTTATCTAAATAAGGGACAATGGTAGTATCTACCCAGTAATAAGAACCATCTTTTCTTTTATTTCTAATTTCCCCTTTCCAGATATCCCCTTTCCCAATTGTTTGCCAAACATTTCGGAAAAACTCTTTAGAATGGTACCCTGAATTTACGATACGGTGTGTTTTTCCAATTAGTTCCTCTCTGCTATAGCCAGATATCTCACAGAATTTTGAGTTGACATTTGTAATAATCCCTCGTTTGTCTGTAAATGCAATAATACTCGATTGCTCTAATGCATAAGTAATATCACTCACTTCACGGACAGACTCTTCCAATTGGTGCTGAACCTTTTTTTGCTCTGTTATGTCCCTACGAATGGCAACATATTGATAAGGAGTACCTTCTTTATTTAAAAACGGAACAATCACCGTATCCACCCAGTAATGAGTACCGTCCTTTGCTTTATTAAGCAGTTCTCCTTTCCAGATTTGTCCTTGCTTGATCGTATTCCATAATTCACGGAAGAATTCAGGTGAATGATGACCCGAATTAACCATGCGATGATTTTGACCAAGCAATTCTTCACGACTATATTTCGACACTTCTATAAATTTATCGTTTACATATGTAATAATGCCGTTATTATCAGTAAATGCCACAATCGCCGATTCATCCAGGGCATGCTGCATATCTCGCACATTAATCGCCCCAACATCTGTACGCTCACCAATCAATGTACTTGTTCCAATAAGTCCGCCTAAAACTAGCACAGAGATAAATAATGCAATGTAAATGATAAAACTGCTTTCATAGGAATCCTTTGCAATGGCAACTTCTGGTGCGCTAATATTAGTTAACAGGATAAAATGGCTGATTAAACAAACACCTGTCATTAATAAGCTACATAATGGTCGTATCCACTTTTTTAAGTAAACAGAAAGCTGTACTGGGTAAAAAGAAAGCCAAATGGAGATAAAAAAGCCAACATACAATAAAATAAAACTTACTAATAATTGTGGAAGTTGATAATACACTTTACTGCCAATGGAATAAAAACCAATAATAGAAACCGATAATATAGATAAGCTAAAAAAGAATGCAGATACATAAATTCTTCTTTTCTTTTTCTCCTTATCTAATAACGCATAAAACGCCATCCCGCTAAAACAAATACCGACTACCATCGATAAGATAGTAATAGGAATATTATAGTTGGCAGTGGCATATACGTTCTTAATCATCATGTCAATAAAACTTAATATCCAAAATCCAAACCCAATCGTAAACGTGCTTGCTAAAAATAAAAATCTACTATTTTTCTCCCCATTTTTCACTAGTTGAAATAAGTCAAAGGAAGAATAGCATGCCATATAGACGATTAGGATACTAATAAAAATCAATATGGAGTTATACAACAAAAAATCCTCCTAATCTATACCAAAAAATAATACACCCCTAAAGTAGGATAATAGGCTACTTCAGGATTGCATTCTATTTGATTGTAAATCAAATAAAACAGATAAGAAAGTACTTTTCTACAAATCATTCACAATTTAGTCACAATAATGACTATATGGTATTCTTTTAATATTATACTAGGATTATTGGATGGTCAGATTATTAATAGAGGGAGCAATAATTAGCTTCTATCAAATCTATTTATTATTATCTTTGAATAGAAATATGGGGGTTTAACAAACTGCAATCAGTGGGGAATTACCAGCACTGATTGCAAGTTACAACAATCGATAGTTTAGAGATTAATTACTGATTTGAGGAAGCTCTCTCATTTCCACCGATGTTTGATCTCCGCACAATGGACAAAGAAGATCATCTGTAGCAAAATCCTTTCTCATCCAGCCATTGCATGAATTACATGCATATACTTCCATACTCATCAAGACTTCTTCTGGTTTTTCTTCTGCACCTTTCCGATTAAAAAACATGTGAGTGCCCCCTTTTTTCTTTATTATTGCCACTACTTCCATTATTTATGTATTAATAGATATTTTTGTCGTTTAAACAGCACTAATTGATGCTTTCATTTATTGTATAACATGTTCCGAGCATAACGCTTTGAAACTATTTATCAAAATACGGAATGGAAATGTAATTTTCAAGTGGCAAATATGCTTGCTTATTTGCCAAGCTCCCCCATATTCCTTATTCACAAATAAAATATTGCTTTAACTTAACTAGACACAAATTTCTATCAACTCTATTTTTAAAGCTAACAACTATGATAAAATAAGGGAAAACGATGATAAAAGGAGTCGCAGATGTCAGTAAAGTTGTATTATTCCATGCCCTATGAAACAAAATGGTCAACCCAAATAGAAGAAGTAATTGAAACAGAAAATAAATTTTTTGTGATTTTAAAAGAAACTGCTTTTTATCCAGAAGGAGGTGGCCAGCCAGCAGACACTGGTACAATAGATGGCATTGATGTGTTAGATGTTCAGATTAAAAACGAGCAAATTTATCACCTCGTTGAAAGAAAACCAGTAAATACGCATGTAGAATGTGAATTAAATTGGAATAGAAGATTTGACCATATGCAACAGCATACGGCACAGCATCTTTTATCCGCTGTACTAGAAGAACAATACAATATTCCGACAGTTAGCTTTCATTTAGGGAAGGATTATACGACGATTGATGTCGATACACCTGAATTAAATACAGAGCAAATAGATAAGATTGAGCATATTTGTAATACATATATCATGAAAAATCTAGAAATCAAAACATATTTTACTACACATGAAGATGTGAATAAATTCCCTTTAAGAAAGCTTCCAAAAGTAACAGGGGCTATAAGAATCGTTGAAATAGCTAGAATTGATTTTTCTGCCTGTGCTGGGACACATGTACAAAGAACAGGTGAATTAAGCAACTTTAAAATAGTGAAGACAGAAAAACATCGGGGTCAGACGAGAGTGTTCTTCCTAAGTGGATGGAGAGCCATTGATGACTATCAAACTTCCCATTCGATATTAGATGATTTAAGCAACCATTTTAAAACGAATAAGCAGCAACTTCAAGATCGTATCAGTAAGCTAGAATTAGAGAAAAAAGCTGTCAATCGAGAATTAGAAACACTTAAAGCAGAAAATAATGCATTTCATGCAGAACAAATTCTTGCAGAACATAACGAAAAAGTTATCTCCCTTAAGTTTGAAGAGAAAACAATGAAGGACTTATCAACACTAGCTAAATATATATTACAAAAATCTAGTCTTGTCATTCTTTTCAGCTCAGAAATTGACAAAAAACTTCTACTACAGCATAATGGGGAGTTTCCCTTTCATTGCGGGAAGCTTCTTCGGGAAACTATCCAAGAATTCGAAGGCAAAGGTGGCGGAAACGAAATCTTAGCACAAGCTACTTTCCCTTCCGTTCAGCAATTACAAGCCTGTTTAAAAAAATTAAATGTAACCTTATTAAACACCTTATAAATAAAAAAGTCGATGACAATTAGTGAATTTGTCATCGACTTTTTTCAATTAATGTAAAATCTGTTGCTTGCGACTTTCAAGCATGATGGCCACTTTAATCATAAAATAGCTAATCTCTTCTGGTAGTTCTTCTTTAATCGGTTTTAGTTTTTCCGTCCCAACTTTCCGCATAACATCAACAATCTTCATTTGATCTTCTGGCTTAAGAAAATGAGTCCAATCAACCTCCAACTCTTCTTCCCCACATCGAAGTAAATGATTTTCTACTGTTTGCATATTTAAATCTCTTTCTTTTGCAATTTCCTTTAATGATAATCCACTATTCCATAATTCTAGGGTTACTAAGTGGGAATTTCCCACGCTTTTTTTGGTTTGTTTTTCCCTTTTTCCTAACAATGATTGATCGCTTTTTACTGCAGTAGTAAAATCAGGATGATCGTTTTTAAACTTTTTGATATGTTCTATCATCATATCTCCATATTTTTGCAGTTTATGATCGCCAATTCCTTTTATTTCACTAAACTCCTCCTGTGTTACAGGCATTGTCATTGATATATTCCTTAACGTTTGGTCAGAAAAAACAACAAAAGGAGGAACGTTTTCTGCTTCAGCAAGCTGTTTTCTTATACCTCTAAGATACTCAAACAATGCGTTATTTTCAGATACTTTCACTGTGACGACTTGTTCTTTTCTTTCGACTGTTAATCTACCTAAAAGTACCTCTTTTCCCTTTTTGGAAACCTTTAATATTGGCATTGCACCTGAACTTACATCAATATATTGTTCAGAAATTAAGAATTCAATAAAATCACTGATTTCCTTTGCGGATTGTTCCTTCATCAGTCCGTACGTTTTTATACGATCTAAATGAAAATCCATTAATTTCTTATTTTTAGAACCAGTCAATACTTGGGCAATCATTGTCTTTCCAAATCGCTCTCCCATTCTAATCATGCAAGACAGCACCTTTTGGGTATCGACTGTTACGTCAATAACATTTCGTTCATCCGTACAGTTAGAACATTGCCCACACTTTTCCGTATGCTCTTCCCCAAAATAATGTAAAATATATTCTTGCAAGCAATCTTCGGTATGACAAAAATTAATTATAGATTGTAGTTTATCGATGTCTTGCTTTTGTTTATCCGCATCATGTATCGTTTGATCAATCAAGAATCTTTGGATGCGAATATCTTGTGCAGAATATAATAATATGCACTTACTCGGCAATCCGTCACGCCCCGCTCTTCCTGCCTCTTGATAATATCCCTCCATGTTTTTGGGAAGCTGATAATGAATAACATATCTTATATTACTTTTATCAATGCCCATCCCAAAGGCATTTGTCGCAATCATAATCGATACATCATCTTTTATAAATGCTTGCTGCTCCGTTTCCCTTTGTAAATCACTCATCCCTCCATGATATTTCGAAACAGAATATCCCTTTTTCAATAAACGGTCATAGAGCTTTTCTACCTCTTGTCTTGTTGAAGCATAGATAATGCCAGACTCCTCTCTATTTTTCTTTAGGAAGGATTCAAGAAATTTCCCTTTGTCTTGGCCTTTTATAATCGAAAAGGACAAGTTATCACGGGCAAAGCATGTCTTAACAGTATTTTCCCATGGTATATTTAATAATTGGCATATATCTTCATGAACTTTAGGAGTTGCTGTAGCTGTTAGCGCTGCTACAAGTGGCATTTCAGATAATTTATTGATCATGTGTCCAATTTTTGCATAGCTTGGTCGAAAATCATGGCCCCATTGTGAAATACAGTGCGCTTCATCCACTGCAATAAATGAAATGGTAACTTCTTTTAATATATCCATAAAATAATCTGCTTCTAGTCGTTCTGGTGCAATATATAGTAATTTATAATGTCCATTTTTTATATTATAAACTCTTTCCTGCACTTCTTCATTATGTAACGTACTATTGATGAAAGTAGCGGGAATACCAACTTCCGTTAGTGCATCTACCTGATCTTTCATTAAAGAAATCAATGGCGATATAACAACCGTTAATCCTGGGAAAAGCATTGCAGGTATTTGATAACATATGGATTTACCTCCACCAGTTGGCATTATCCCTACAACGTTCTCCTTATTTAATAAAAGCTGAATAATTTCATCCTGTCCTTTTCTAAAATCATCATATCCAAAGTATTCTTTTAGAATACTACGGGCTTTATTCATCATCATATAAAACTCCCCACTTTTTCCGAACATTTCTTTAAAACATTGTATCATTAATCGAACTAATTTTGAATGAATCAATTGGGATTATGGGCTTGTCCAGCATTACTTACAAAGACATGTATCTTTATAAATTGGAGGTTTTTTGTTAATAGGCAGCCTGAGAGTATCTTACATGCTCAAACTCAGACTGCCATGTATCCAATTATTTTGCTTCTAAAATCTTAAGAAAGCTACTATTTTCCTTTCTTATAGCCAAGCTGCTCCAACGATGATTAATAGAATGAATAAGACAACGATTAATACAAATCCATTACCAAAACCACCACAAGATGCTACTGGAGCTGCCATAGGTGCAGCATACCCACATCCACAAGAATTATAATCATAACCACCAAAACCGTAACTCATTTATAAAACACTCCTTTTTCTATCTTTCTTAGTATCCAAAACCAACGTAACTAGAACCTACAATTATTAATAAAATGAATAGCACTACTAGTAGAGCAAATCCTCCACCAAAACCAGCTACTGGGCCACCACTCATTTATTCCACCTCCCTCATACACATAAGCATCATATGAGTCTAGAGATTGTCCTGTTTGGGCGCTAGCAAAAAAAATATAATATACTTGTTTATTATGTAGGAAGAGGCTGGGACAAAACTAAATAACCAATCTTTAAAGACGAACAATCTCTAATTTAGCCCTTAAATAAAGCTACTTCTCATGATGGTTATCTAAGTTTTTAAATATAGTTAAGTGTAAAAACTAAGTCGTTCCATTGCGCTACAGACGCTCGCTTTCCGCGGGGAGGAAGCTAAGCCTCCTCGCATGCGCTGCGGGGTCTCAGCCTTTCCTCTATTTCCCGCAGGAGTCGAGCGTCCTCCGCTCCATTTCACTTCGTTTTTAAACTTTTTTCCAAACTGAAAAACACGAACTTTTATGTATATTAACTATACAAAAGTTCGTGTTTATTATTAGTTGAAATGCTTTTGTCACAGCCTCTTTCTGCTTGTTTAATTTGATTAAAAGAAAGGAATAAAAGCCAGTGCAGCGATTAATCCTAAAGAAACTCCTACAGCTGCTGCTCCCCAGCCCCAGCCCCAACCCCAGCCAGGTCTATAACCACGTCTATACCCATATCCAAATCCACCATAATTTCTTCTGTTTCCTCCAATTGGTCTAATATAGACTTTATTTGGTGTAACTCTTTCAATTACTCCAGTATGAATCTCTCCACTATGAGTACGGATACGAACACATCTTCCTACACCTCTAGAACATTGATGATAAAAATTATTACCAGACATCTATCACACCTCCAACGTTAATCTCTAATATCCTATGTACAAGTCTAAAAAAAGTATGGACAACTATCTTGTAGAAGGTGCGGATATTTCAGCAAAATCTTTAATAAACATATTAAATGAAAATATTCTACTTATTAATTGCATATTTGTTACTAAAAAAGGTTATGTATGAAAAGAAAAGCTTACATATTCCAAAAAAAAACGCAAATAATTTAAAAATAATTTCTTAAGTAGCAGAATGAAAAATAAGTAAAGTAAAAAGTCCTGCGGTAATATGTCAAGTACCAAAATCTAAGGAATTGGAAATTGTAAGCCAACCAATACCTAAAAAAGACAATACTTAAGAAACCCAGTAAGATATTAAACCATTTACTGGAAAATAT
>NZ_CATNHG010000092.1:0-47192 GCF_950097965.1 Bacillus sp. T2.9-1 | reverse complement strand
AAGATGAGATTTCCCATAGCGTAAGCTAGTAAGATCCCTGAAAGATGATCAGGTTGATAGGTCAGAGGTGGAAGCGTGGCGACATGTGGAGCTGACTGATACTAATAGATCGAGGACTTAACTAAAAAAACTTAGCGTAAGCTAAGTGAGATTACTTGTTTCTTTTCTTTTACTTCATAATCTAGTTTTGAGGGAATAACTCTCAAAAATTAAATAGTCTGGTGGCGATAGCGAGAAGGTCACACCCGTTCCCATACCGAACACGGAAGTTAAGCTTCTAAAGCGCCGATGGTAGTTGGGGGTTCTCCCCCTGTGAGAGTAGGACGTCGCCAGGCCACTAAAAGACCTAAAAGCTTTATTGCTTTTAGGTCTTTTTTTACGTAAATAAAATACTAAATCAGAACAGATGCGCTAACTAGTGATGAGTAATAGATTATATCTTTGTGACTTTAGACAATATATTAAATTGGGGACATAGCTACTTCATTTCGCTAATTCATCCTATTACTTCGTACTTAAACATCAAATAATGGAGTTAACAATTATATATCTCCTTACTAAAATAAATGAAGAAATCAGCCACAATATTAGTGAGTTTTTTCAAAAAAAAACCGACTTTCTTCTATTATATATATTTTCAGATTTATCTGTTTTTTATTGAAGAATATAAAATTGTTTACTTCTTTCTTATTAGGTAATTATAAGTATAATATTGGAATAGTAAATACATATGGGAGTGAGCAAATACATGCTTGAAAATAGTGTTACGATGGTATTGATTATTCTCATAATCAATATTGTCTACGTTTCTTTTTTTACGATACGAATGATTTTAACTTTAAAGGGCCAACGTTATTTAGCTGCATTTATCAGCATGATAGAGGTAGTCATTTATGTTATAGGTTTAGGGTTGGTTTTGGATAATTTGGATCAAATTCAGAACTTAGTTGCCTATGCTATCGGATATGGTATAGGAGTAATTGTTGGAATGAAAATTGAGGAGAAGCTAGCTTTAGGATATATAACAGTTAATGTTATAACAAAGGAATATGATAGAGATTTGCCTAATTCTTTAAGAACTAAAGGATATGGTGTAACAACTTGGGCTGCACAGGGGCTAGAAGGCGATCGTATGTCTTTGCAAATATTGACTCCTCGAAAATATGAATTAAAATTATATCAGACAATTAAAGAGTTGGACCCAAAAGCATTTATAATTGCATATGAGCCAAAAGCGATTTATGGTGGATTCTGGGTGAAAAGTGTTAAGAAAGGAAAATTGTTTAATGAGTAAGAAAAAAAGATTTGAAGTACAAATAAATGAGACGATTAATGATTGTCTAGAAAGAATGAAGAAGGAAGGTTATACGCCAATAAAACGGATGGAAAAGCCGGTTTTTAAGGAAATAAAGGTGAATGGTCAAATGTCTTATGAGCCAGTATCACAACAAATTATCTTTGAAGCAATACAGCTAGAAGGTTAAATCACGAACAATAAAATCATATTTATATTAATTGTTCGACATTTACTGTTGACAATATATAAATATGCTTGTTAAGATGGTATAGTGTTAATTAAAAAAGACGGAAATAAAATAAATTAAATAGCCCTCATATAATAATGGGAATATGGCCCATAAGTTTCTACCCGGTAACCGTAAAATACTGGACTATGAGGGAAAGTGAATGAAAACGAGCTGAAAAAAGTAGAGTATACTTTATTCAGGTTTATTTAAGCTCTGGACAGATACTTTCTCTCTTTTAGTGTAGAAAAGTGTTCTGGCTAGGGCTTTTTAAATGGAATCAGGAGGGAGAACATGACCGCATCTGTTGGTGTTATCATGGGGAGTAAATCAGATTGGGAAACAATGAAGCATGCGTGTGGAATATTAGATCAACTGGAAGTAGATTACGAGAAAAAAGTGGTCTCTGCTCATCGTACTCCTGACTTAATGTTTGAATATGCCGAAAGCGCGAGAGATAGAGGAATGAAAGTAATTATTGCCGGAGCAGGTGGAGCGGCACATCTTCCAGGCATGATTGCGGCTAAGACAACTTTGCCTGTTATAGGAGTTCCTGTTCAATCAAGAGCTTTAAATGGACTGGATTCTCTATTATCAATTGTACAAATGCCTGGTGGAGTGCCAGTTGCTACTGTAGCAATTGGTAAAGCTGGTGCGACGAATGCAGGACTTCTTGCAGCCCAAATACTAGGTGCTACAGACTTAGAATTAGCAGAAAGACTTTTTTCCATGAGAGAAAGAACAAAAAAAGAAGTAATGGAAAGTAGTGATGAGCTTGTCTAATAAAGTAATACTGCCAGGTCAAACAATTGGTATTATAGGTGGCGGTCAGTTAGGACGAATGATGGCAATCGCTGCAAAAGCACAAGGGTTTAGAATTGCAGTATTAGATCCAACCGAAGATTCTCCTTGTGGGCAAGTAGCTGATTATAAAATTATCGATGCCTATGATAGTTTATCAGCTATAAAAAAATTAGCAGAAGTAAGTGATGTAATAACTTATGAATTTGAAAATATAGATGCAGCTTGTCTAGATTGGTTAACCAATAATGCTAACGTTCCACAAGGTTCTGCTCTTCTTGAAATTACACAGGATCGAGTAAAGGAAAAAAAAGCAATAGAGCAAGCTGGAGTTAAGATAGCTCCATATGTAGTTGTTGAAAAAACAAGTGATATTTATAGTGGTTTAGCACAATTAGGCTATCCAGCTGTTTTAAAAACAGCCCGTGGAGGTTATGATGGAAAAGGCCAATATGTTATTAAAGAAAGCAGTCAAATAACAGAAGCGGAAAAGCTTTTAAACAATGGAGTTTGTGTATTAGAAAAATGGATTCCTTTTAATAAGGAAATATCGGTTATTATCACTAGAAGTGGAAAGGGAGAAGCTACTGTTTTTCCAGTTAGTGAAAATATCCATCTTAATAATATTTTGCATGAATCAATCGTTCCGGCTCGAATTAGCGACGTGGCAAAAGACTTAGCGATTGAAAAAGCAAGTAAGCTTGCTGAGAATCTACATTTAGTAGGAACACTAGCAGTAGAAATGTTCCTGACAGAAGACGAAGAGATTTATATTAATGAGTTGGCTCCTAGACCACATAATTCTGGGCATTATACAATTGAGGCGTGCGAGACTTCACAGTTTGAACAGCATATCCGTGCGGTGTGTAATTGGCCGTTAGCGAGCACTAGACTATTAAGACCTGCTGTCATGGTTAATATTCTCGGTCAACATCAAGGACAGATGATTGATAGGATTCCTGATTTACAGGATTGGAAAATTCATCTTTATGGAAAACTGGAACCAAAGGAAAATAGGAAAATGGGGCATGCAACCTTACTTCGCTCATCTGTTGAAATAGCATTAGATGAAATCGAGAATACAAACGTATGGAATGTGCAGACAGAAAAAATCGGAGGATAAACAATGATCGATCGTTACACAAGACCAGAAATGGGAAACATTTGGACAGAGGAAAATCGCTTTAAAGCATGGTTAGAAGTAGAAATTTTGGCATGTGAAGCTTGGGTGAAGCTTGGTGAAATCCCAGCAGAAGATGTTAAAAAGATCCGCGAAAATGCTTCGTTTGATATCGAGCGCATTAAAGAAATTGAGCTAGATACAAGACATGATGTTGTAGCATTTACAAGAGCAGTATCTGAAACACTAGGAGAAGAAAGAAAATGGGTACATTATGGTTTAACTTCTACAGATGTTGTTGATACAGCACTTTCATACTTAATTAAACAAGCAAATGAGATTATATTAAAAGATGTAGAGAACTTTATTGAAGTTTTGAAGAATAAAGCACAAGAACATAAATACACCGTTATGATGGGGCGTACACATGGAGTTCATGCTGAACCAACTACTTTTGGCCTAAAGCTTGCCCTATGGTATGAAGAAATGAAACGTAACCTTGAAAGATTTAAAGCAGCAGCTGAAGGAATTGAATATGGCAAGATTTCCGGTGCGGTAGGAACTTATGCTAATATTGATCCATTTGTGGAGCAATATGTATGTGAAGAATTAGGATTAAAACCAGCACCGATTTCTACGCAAACGTTGCAACGTGATCGTCATGCGGATTATATGTCTACTCTAGCTTTAATCGCTACTTCTATTGAAAAATTCGCAGTGGAAATTCGTGGATTGCAAAAAAGTGAAACAAGAGAGGTAGAAGAATTTTTCGCTAAAGGACAAAAAGGGTCTTCTGCTATGCCGCATAAACGTAACCCAATCGGTTCAGAAAACATGGCAGGTCTTGCACGTGTTATTCGTGGTTATATGCTAACAGCGTATGAAAATGTCCCATTATGGCATGAAAGAGATATTTCCCATTCTTCTGCAGAGCGTATCATTATTCCAGATGCAACGATCGCATTGAATTATATGTTAAACCGTTTCAGCAATATCGTGAAAAACCTAACTGTATTCCCTGATAACATGAAGCGTAATATGGATCGTACGCTTGGTTTAATTTACTCACAACGAGTATTACTTGCGCTAATTGATAAGGGGCTTACAAGAGAAGAAGCGTATGACACTGTACAGCCTAGGGCAATGGAATCTTGGGAAAAGCAAGTACCGTTCCGTCAGCTAGTAGATAGCGATGCAGTAATTTCTTCTAAGTTAACAAAAGAAGAAATTGATGATTGCTTTGATTATCACTTCCATATTAAACATGTTGATACGATTTTTGATCGTCTTGGATTATAAAAAAAATAAGAGCTGTCACATAAAATGACAGCTCTACTACAAACAGTGGAAACTGAATATACCGAATTTTAAGCAAGATAGCGCAAGTAAGAATTTTTCGTTTTATCCCTAATTTTTTTGATAAGGAGACTCTTCAAATGGAAAAGAGAGCTTTATTGTATGAAGGAAAAGCAAAAAGAGTGTATAAAACTTCAGATGAGGATATTGTTTGGCTGGAATATAAAGATTCCGCTACTGCCTTTAATGGTGAGAAGAAAGCGACTATAACAGGCAAAGGTCGATTAAACAATGAGATTACTAGTTTACTATTCTTAAAGTTAAAAGACTTTGGTATTCCATCACATTTTGTCGAAAAATTGTCCGAAACGGAACAGCTTGTAAAGAAAGTGGATATTATCCCATTAGAAGTAGTTGTTCGTAATCTAGCAGCGGGAAGTTTTTCAAAAAGATTAGGAATAGAAGAGGGCAATCCGTTATCAAAGCCATTGGTTGAATTTTACTACAAGGATGATGCACTAGGGGATCCAATGATTACGGAAGACCATATCGAAGAATTAAAGCTTGTATCAACAGAGGAAGTTGCATTTTTAAAGAAAAAGGCACTAGAAGTAAACGAAGTATTAAGCAAATTTTTTGGTGAACTGGGAATTAACTTAGTGGATTTCAAATTAGAATTTGGAAAAGACAAAGATGGAAATATTCTTCTTGCTGATGAAATTTCGCCAGATACATGCCGACTTTGGGATAAAGAAACAAATGCGAAATTAGATAAAGATGTATTCCGTCGTGATTTAGGTAATCTAACAGATGCATACGAAAATATTTTAGCGAGACTAGGGGGAAGTCAACATGTTTAAGGTTAAAGTATATATCACATTGAGAGAAAGTGTATTAGATCCACAAGGTAATGCAGTGAAGGGATCTTTGCATTCGTTAAATTATAAAGAAGTAGAAGATGTACGTATCGGTAAATACCTAGAATTAACAATTGATAAATCAGAAAGAAATATAGATGAGCTAGTGAAGGAAATGTGTGAAAAGCTACTTGCTAATACAGTAATTGAGGATTACCGCTATGAGGTGGAGGAGGTTGTTGCACAGTGAAGTTTGCAGTAATCGTATTTCCAGGATCCAATTGTGATGTTGATATGTTCCATGCGGTAAAGGATGAGCTTGGAGAAGAAGTAGAATATGTATGGCATGATACAGATAGTTTAGAAGGATTTGACGGAATATTGCTACCTGGAGGATTCTCTTATGGTGACTATCTTCGTACAGGAGCGATTGCAAGATTCAGTAATGTAATGAAAGAAGTAGTGAAAGCAGCAGAAGCAGGCAAACCAGTTCTTGGTGTATGTAATGGATTCCAAATATTATTAGAAGCAGGTTTACTGCCTGGTGCAATGAGAAGAAATGAAAGTTTAAAGTTTATCTGTAAGCCAGTTGAACTACAGGTAGCAAATAATAATACGATGTTCTCCTCTGCATATAAGGAAAACGAAGTAATCACTGTCCCGATTGCGCACGGAGAAGGCAATTACTACTGTGATGAAGAAACATTAGCCAACTTAAAAGCAAATAATCAAATTGTCTTTACTTATAATGGTACAAATCCAAACGGAAGTTTAGAAAATATTGCTGGAATCACAAATGAAAAAGGAAATGTCCTTGGCATGATGCCACATCCAGAAAGAGCAGTAGATGAGCTATTAGGTGGAGCAGATGGTCTGAAAATATTTAAATCAATCGTTAGTCAGTGGAGGGAAGCAAATGTCGTTCAGCTTTGAGCCAAGTCCAGAACAAATTAAATCAGAAGAAATTTACAAACAAATGGGTGTGACGGATGAAGAGTTTGCGATGGTAGAAGGAATTCTTGGTCGCCTTCCTAACTATACAGAGATCGGGTTATTTTCCGTTATGTGGTCAGAACATTGTAGTTATAAAAACTCTAAGCCTGTATTAAAGAAGTTTCCGATAACAGGACCTCAAGTATTACAAGGACCTGGTGAGGGTGCAGGGATTGTAGATATCGGCGATGGCCAAGCGGTAGCGTTTAAAATCGAAAGCCATAACCATCCATCAGCTATTGAACCATATCAAGGAGCTGCAACAGGTGTAGGTGGAATTATCCGTGATGTATTCTCGATGGGGGCAAGACCAATTGCTATTCTTAACTCTTTACGATTTGGAGAATTGGATAATGAACGTACGAAATATCTATTTAAAGAAGTAGTTGCTGGTATTGCTGGCTATGGTAACTGTATTGGTATTCCGACAGTTGGCGGAGAAATTGCTTTTGATGATTCCTATGCAGGCAACCCGCTTGTTAATGCAATGTGTGTTGGTTTAATTAATCATGAGGATATTAAAAAAGGCCAGGCACACGGTGTTGGTAATACGGTAATGTATGTTGGTGCAAAAACAGGTCGTGACGGTATTCATGGTGCGACATTTGCTTCTGAAGAATTAACAGAGAACTCCGATGAAAAGCGTCCTGCTGTTCAAGTAGGAGATCCATTTATGGAAAAGCTTCTTCTTGAAGCGTGTCTTGAATTGATTCAATCAGATGCATTAGTTGGTATTCAAGATATGGGTGCTGCAGGACTGGCAAGCTCTAGTGCAGAAATGGCAAGTAAAGCAGGTTCTGGTATTGAAATGAATTTAGACTTAGTTCCACAGCGTGAAACAGGAATGACTGCCTATGAAATGATGCTTTCTGAATCACAAGAACGTATGTTGATTGTTGTGAAAAAAGGAAGAGAACAGGAAATCAAAGATCTTTTCCATAAATATGATTTAGAGGCAGTAGCAATTGGTGTTGTAACAGATGATAAAATGCTTCGTCTTCTTCATAAGGGAGAAGTAGTAGCAAATGTTCCAGCAGATGCTTTAGCAGAGGATGCACCTGTCTATCATAAGCCATCTAGTGAACCCGCTTATTACCGGGAGTTCCAAGTGATGGAAAACTATATTCCTACTGTAAAGAACTATGGGGAAACACTTATTAATCTATTAAAGCAGCCTACTATTGCAAGCAAAGAGTGGGTTTATGATCAATATGACTATATGGTTCGTACTAATACAGTAGTTGCACCAGGTTCTGATGCAGCAGTAGTACGTATTCGCGGAACGAAAAAAGCTTTAGCAATGACAACAGACTGTAATGCGAGATACTTATACTTAGACCCAGAAACAGGCGGCAAGATTGCAGTAGCAGAAGCAGCTCGCAATATCGTATGTTCTGGTGCAGAACCACTTGCTATTACTGACAACTTGAATTTTGGAAATCCAGAGAAACCGGAGATTTTCTGGCAAATTGAAAAAGCAGCAGACGGAATTAGCGAAGCTTGCTTAGCATTAAATTCACCAGTAATCGGCGGGAATGTCTCTTTATATAACGAAACGAATGGAACAGCTATTTACCCTACTCCTGTTATTGGAATGGTTGGATTAGTAAAAGATACGAAAGATATCACTACACAAAGTTTTAAAGCAGCTGGGGACTTAATCTATGTGCTCGGAGAAACAAAAGCAGAGTTTGGTGGAAGTGAATTGCAAAAAATGCTAGAAGGATCTATTTCTGGAAAAGCACCTTCCTTAGACTTAGAAGTGGAAAAAGCTTATCAACAAGCAGTTCTAGAAGCAATTCGCACAGGCGTTGTTGAGTCCGCTCATGATTTAGCTGAGGGTGGTTTGGCAGTTGCTGTTGCAGAAAGCTTAATTAGCTCAAAAGGCTTAGGAGCAAAAGTTAATGTTAAAGAAGATGCAGTAACAGCACTTTTCAGTGAATCACAATCACGTTTCTTGCTTTCTATTAAACCAGAAAACAAAGAGACTTTTGAAAAATTAGTTCCTGCTACACTAGTAGGAGAAGTTACAGATACAGCCGTTCTTACCATAAGCCAAGGGGAAACTATTCTAGTAAATGAACAGGTTGATTCGTTAATGGATGCCTGGAGAGGAGCAATTCCATGCTTGCTGAAATAAGAGGGTTAAACGAAGAATGTGGCATTTTTGGTGTTTGGGGACATGAGGATGCATCTCAATTAGCATATTATGGACTGCATAGCCTACAGCATCGTGGCCAAGAAGGAACTGGTATTGTAGCAACAGATGGGGAAAAATTAAAAGGAATTAAAGGAGAAGGGTTAGTCTCCGAAATTTTTACCCAAGAAGCAATTAAAGAATTGTCTGGAAAAGCTGCAATTGGGCATGTACGTTATGCAACAGCAGGAGGCGGAGGATATGAAAATGTCCAGCCTCTTCTGTTCCATTTCCAAAGCGGAAGCATGGCACTTGCCCACAACGGAAATTTGGTAAATGCGACAGCTTTAAAAAGCCAGCTTGAAGCACAAGGAAGTATTTTTCAAACAAGCTCTGATACAGAAGTTCTTGCCCATTTAATTAGAAGAGGCGGTTTTTCGGCATTTAAGGAAAGAGTGAAAAATGCGCTGACAATGATAAAAGGAGCGTATGCTTTTCTTATCTTAACGGAAACAGAATTAATGGTTGCCCTAGATCCAAATGGCATGCGTCCCCTTTCTTTAGGAAAATTAGGAGATGCGTATGTTGTTGCATCTGAAACATGTGCATTTGACGTAGTCGGAGCGGAGTTTGTTCGTGATATTTTACCAGGCGAACTTTTAATCATTGATGACAACGGCTTCCGTTCAGAGATGTTCTCTGTCGCTTCTAATATTGCCATGTGCACAATGGAGTATGTTTATTTCTCTAGACCGGATAGCAATATAAATGGAATCAATGTGCATACTGCTCGTAAAAATCTTGGGAAAAGATTAGCAATCGAGGCACCTATTGAAGCAGATGTAGTAACTGGAGTACCGGATTCTAGTATTTCAGCAGCAATCGGATATGCGGAAGCTACTGGTATTCCGTATGAGCTTGGTTTGATTAAAAATCGCTATGTTGGTCGAACATTTATTCAGCCTTCCCAGTCTCTTCGTGAGCAAGGTGTTAAGATGAAGCTTTCTGCTGTACGCGGAGTAGTAGAAGGAAAAAGAGTAATTATGGTCGATGATTCAATCGTTCGTGGCACAACAAGTAAACGTATTGTGACTATGTTAAGAGAAGCAGGAGCAACAGAAGTGCACGTCCTAATCAGTTCCCCACCAATTAAAAATCCTTGCTTCTATGGAATTGATACATCAACAAAAGAAGAGTTGATTGCATCGAAATATTCAGTAGAAGAACTTCGTGAATTAATTGGAGCTGACTCTCTTATCTTCCTAAGCACAGAAGGAATGATTGATGCAATTGGCAGAACAGATGATGGGGAAAATAGAGGACATTGCCTTGCTTGCTTTACTGGTAGGTACCCAACAGAAATTTATCCCAACGCGGATCATCCATACGAGAAAGTATAAAGATAAGAAGCTAAGATCCAAATGGAATGAAAAAAATTATACTTCTGTAACTGTTAAAAATAAAAGAAAAGCGGCATGAATAAATGTCGCTTTTCCACCTGAATCAAACTAGACTTTTCGATATTTTAGGAGGCATAAAATGGCTGAAGCTTATAAACAAGCAGGAGTTAATATAGAGGCAGGCTATGAAGCAGTGACAAGAATGAAAAAGCATGTGAAAAAAACAACTCGTCCAGGTGTTATGGGTGGATTAGGCGGATTTGGCGGCATGTTCGATTTATCTGTCCTTCATTTAAATAATCCTGTTTTGGTATCAGGGACAGATGGAGTAGGAACAAAGTTAATGCTTGCTTTTATGCTTGATAAGCATGACACAATTGGAATTGATGCTGTGGCAATGTGTGTGAACGATATTGTCGTTCAAGGGGCAGAACCTATCTATTTCCTTGACTATATTGCTTGTGGAAAAGCAGACCCTAGTAAAATCGAGGCGATTGTCAAAGGAATTGCAGATGGCTGTGAACAAGCCGGCTGTGCTTTAGTTGGCGGTGAAACTGCTGAGATGCCAGGAATGTATGATGAGGAAGAATATGATTTAGCAGGATTTGCTGTCGGAGCTTGTGAAAAAGAAAAGCTAGTAACTGGCGAAAAAATCCAAGCTGGAGATGTATTGATTGGCCTAGCATCAAATGGAATTCATAGCAATGGCTACTCTCTTGTCCGAAAATTATTTTTTGACAAAGCCAATATGTCTCTATCTGATTATATCGAGGAATTCGGTTGTACGTTAGGAGAAGAATTGATCAAGCCGACTAAAATTTACGTCAAATCAGTGCTATCTGCTTTAAAGGAATTTGAGATTAAAGGTCTTGCTCATATTACTGGCGGCGGCTTTATCGAAAATATTCCAAGAATGCTTCCAGAAGGCTTCGGAATGGAACTGGATGAATCAAACTGGGAAGTACCAGCTGTTTTTGAAAAAATGGAGCAAATTGGTGAAATCGATCGTAAAGAAATGTATAACATCTTTAATATGGGCACTGGAATGGTGCTTGCTGTCAGCAAAGAAGAAGAGGAGCAAGTAATTGACCATTTTACTCGTATTGGGGAAAAGGCGTATACAATTGGTAAAGTAACAGATGACGGGGAAATAAATATCATCCTCAAATAGTGTTGGAGGAATGTATATGAAGCGGATTGCTGTTTTTGCTTCTGGTAATGGTTCAAACTTTCAGGCAATAGTAAATGCGGTAAAACGAGAGGAGCTAAATACCTCTATTACCCTATTAGTCTCTGATAAACCGGGAGCTTTTGTTATTGATAGAGCGATGAAGGAAGAAATACCTACCTTTGTTTTTGCAGCGAAGAATTATCAGGAAAAGGCAAACTATGAACGAGAGATTTTAAAGCATTTAAAAGCAAATGAAGTTGACTTAATTGTTCTAGCAGGATATATGAGATTAATAGGTGAAACACTTTTACAAGCTTATTCTGGAAAAATTATCAATATTCACCCGTCGCTATTGCCAGCTTTTCCAGGCAAGGACGCAATTGGCCAAGCATTAAAGGCTAAAGTTTCGCAAACAGGCATCACGATTCATTACGTTGACGCTGGAATGGATACAGGCCCCATCATTGCCCAAGAGGCCATTACTTTGTCAGACAAAGAAACAAGAGAAAGCATTCAGGAAAAAATTCAAGCATTGGAGCACCGACTTTATCCAAGCGTTATACAACACTTACTTCATAAAAAAGAAGTATTCCATCAATAGACGAACAGATAAACTAAAAAGACCATCATACTTAAGATATCAACAGGCATGAAATATCAGGGGGAATAATGATGAAAAAAAGAGCGTTAATTAGTGTTTCTGATAAAACAGGTATTACAGATTTTGCAAAAGAGCTACATGAATTAGGATTTGAGTTAATTTCTACAGGCGGAACAAAAAAAGCAATTCAAGATAGTGGGATTCCTGTAATGAGTGTTAGCGAGGTCACTGGATTTCCTGAAATTCTAGAAGGAAGAGTGAAAACATTAAATCCGTATATTCATGGTGGGTTGCTTGCGAAATTTAATGAGCCAAGCCATATTGCCCAATTAGAAGAGCATAAAATTGACCCAATTCAAATCGTTTGTGTTAATTTATATCCTTTCCAACAAACGATTGCTAAGCCAGATGTAACGGTGGAAGATGCGATTGAAAATATAGATATCGGCGGACCAACAATGCTTCGTGCTTCAGCAAAGAATCACCAGTATGTAACGGTAGTGGTAGATCCTGTTGATTATCAAACCGTTATTTCTGAATTAAAGCAAGATAAGGAAGTATCGTTTGAAACGAGACGAAGACTTGCAGCAAAAGTATTCCGTCATACAGCAGCTTATGATGCTATGATTGCAGAATATATGACAGAGCTTACGCAAGAAGAAACACCAGAAAAATTAACAGTTACATATGAGTTGAAGCAATCCTTGCGCTATGGAGAGAATCCACATCAAAAGGCAGCATTTTACCGTAAACCACTTGGATCTGATTTCTCGATTGCTAATGCAACTCAATTACATGGAAAAGAACTATCTTATAACAATATCAACGATGCAGATGCAGCAATCCAAATTGTAAAAGAGTTTGCAGAGCCTGCTGCAGTTGCGATTAAGCATAGTAATCCATGTGGAGTTGGAACAGGAGAAGATATTTTTACTGCTTTCACAAAAGCTTTTGAAGCAGATCCAGTTTCTATCTTCGGTGGGATTATTGCGTTAAATAGAGAAGTAGATGCAGAGACAGCTCAAAAACTACATGAAATTTTCTTGGAAATTGTCATCGCCCCTTCTTATTCCCAAGAGGCTTTAGACATTTTACAAGGAAAGAAAAATATTCGTTTATTAACAATTCCTTTTGGAACAGGTGGCAGCAAAGAAATGAAATTCACTTCTATTGAGGGTGGATTATTAACACAAGATTTTGACCGCTATTCTTTAGATGATGCAACGATTACAATCCCTACAGAGAAGAAACCTACAGATGAAGAGTGGGAAGCTCTTAAATTCGGCTGGAAAATCGTTAAGCATGTTAAATCAAATGCAATTGTAGTGAATAACAAAGAAATGACACTTGGGGTTGGTGCTGGCCAAATGAATCGCGTCGGGTCTGCAAAAATTGCCTTAGAACAGGCTGGTGAGAAAGCAGTGGGTGCAGTGTTAGCATCTGATGCATTTTTCCCAATGGATGATACGGTTGAAGCGGCTGCCAAAGCAGGAGTTACAGCGATTATTCAAACAGGTGGAAGTATTCGTGATGAAGATTCCATCAAAAAAGCAAACGAATATGGAATTGCAATGGTATTAACAGGAGTAAGACATTTCAAACATTAATATCTTTAAGCTTGGGGGATATAAGAGAATGAAAGTACTCGTTATTGGCCGCGGTGGTCGGGAGCATGCAATTTGTACAAAAGTAAGGGAAAGTGAAAAAGTGGACACTGTTTTTGTGGCGCCAGGAAATGTTGGAATGACCGATGTCGCAGAACGTATTGCGATAGAAGAAACAGAGGTAGCGAAACTGGTCGATTTTGCCTTAACGCAAAAGATTGATTTAACTATTGTAGGTCCAGAAGTACCGTTACTTCTTGGGGTGGTTGATCAGTTTCAAGCTGCTGGCTTAAAAGTTTTTGGCCCAAATCAACGTGCCGCTGAAATAGAAGGAAGCAAATCATTCGCTAAAGACTTAATGAAGAAATATCAAATTCCAACTGGAGAATACCAAACTTTTTCTGATTATAAGGCGGCGAAAGCGTATATTGAGGAAAAAGGTGCACCGATTGTTATTAAAGCAGACGGATTAGCAGCAGGAAAAGGTGTAACTGTTGCGATGAACATGGAAGAGGCTCTAGAGAGCATCCAGGAAATGCTTGTTGGCGAAAAATTCGGAAGTGCTTCTGCAACAGTCGTTATTGAGGAATTTTTAGCTGGCGAAGAATTTTCTTTAATGTCCTTTGTGGATGGAGATACGGTAATACCTTTGGAAATTGCCCAAGATCATAAACGTGCCTTTGATGGAGATAAAGGGCCAAATACAGGGGGGATGGGAGCTTATTCTCCTGTTCCACACATCGATCCAGAAATCGTGCAAACGGCAATTGAAACAATAGTCAAACCAACTGCAAAAGCGATGATAGCAGAAGGCAGAACATTTACAGGCATTTTATATGCTGGCTTAATCGCTACAGATAAAGGGCCAAAGGTAATCGAATTTAATGCAAGACTAGGTGATCCAGAAACACAAGTTATCTTACCGCGCATGAAGTCCGATTTAGTGGAAGTTATTTTGTCTGTATTAAATGGAGACACTCCAACTATTGAATGGTATGAAGAGGAAATGCTAGGAGTAGTTATTGCGTCAAAAGGCTATCCGGAGGCATATGAAAAAGGCGTTGTTATCCATGGCTTAGACAAAATGGAAGATGTCTCTATTTTTCATGCTGGAACGAACTTAAATGAAGCAGGGGCATTTACAACTGATGGCGGTCGAGTTTTATTAATTGCTGCCAAGAGCCATACTTTAAAAGATGCACAGGATAAAGTATATAAAGAGCTAGAGAAATTAGAGAGCGATGGCGTTTTTTATCGAAATGACATCGGCTTTAAAGCGATAAAATAAGAAGGAATCTCCGTATGTAGCATTGATTTAGTCGATGATTGCATATGGGGATTCTTTTGTTAATGGTATATGGTGTGGTAATAGAGGAAGAGGAAGCGTCTCTAAGCCCAAAATCAAGCAATAGTCGTCTTCGAGGTAACAGAGGAGTCGTCTCTGAGCCCAAAATCAAGCAAAAGCGCCCTTCGAGGTAACAGAGGAGTCGTCTCTGAGCCCAAAATCAAGCAAAAGCCGTCTTCGAGGTAACAGAGGAGTCGTCTCTGAGCCCAAAATCAAGCAAAAGCCGTCTTCGAGGTAACAGAGGAGTCGTCTCTGAGCCCAAAATCAAGCAAAAGCGCCCTTCAAGGTAACAGAGGAGTCGTCTCTGAGCCCAAAATCAAGCAAAAGCGCCCTTCGAGGTAACAGAGGAGTCGTCTCTGAGCCCGAAATCAAGCAAAAGCCGTCTTCGAGGTAACAGAGGAATCGTCTCTGAGCCCAAAATCAAGCAAAAGCGCCCTTCAAGGTAACAGAGGAAGCGTCTCTAAGCCCAAAATCAAGCAAAAGTCGTCTTCGAGGTAACAGAGGAGTCGTCTCTGAGCCCAAAATCAAGCAAAAGCGCCCTTCAAGGTAACAGATGAGTCGTCTCTGAGCCCGAAATCAAGCAAAAGCCGCCTTCGAGGTAACAGAGGAGTCGTCTCTGAGCCCAAAATCAAGCAAAAGCGCCCTTCGAGGTAACAGAGGAGTCGTCTCTGAGCCCAAAATCAAGCAAAAGCGCCCTTCAAGGTAACAGAGGAGTCGTCTCTGAGCCCAAAATCAAGCAAAAGCCGTCTTCGAGGTAACAGAGACTCCTCCTCTAAGCCCAACAACATAAAAAATCCAACCTCTAGGTAACAGAGACACTTCCCCCATTTAAACTTAAGCCAATTCAATCCCACCGGTAATACCATATATTTGAGCAGTAACATAGCTAGATTCATCAGATGCCAGAAATACATAAGTACTTGATAATTCAACTGGCTGTCCAGCACGTTTCAAAGGTGCTTGCTGGCCGAATGAAGGAATAGCTTCACTTGGCTGTCCACCTGTAATTTGTAAGGCTGTCCAAATAGGGCCCGGTGCAACAGAATTTACTCGGATTCCTTTAGAGGCCAATTGTTTGGCAAGGCCTCGAGTAAAGCCGTTAATGGCGAATTTGGATGGGGCATAATCTAATAAGTTTGGACTTGGATTATAGCCTTGAACAGAGGTAGTTGTGATAATAGAAGCTCCCTTTGGCAAGTATGGAAGTGCCGCTTTCACTACCCAATATAAAGAAAATACGTTTACTTCAAAGGTTTTTCGGAGCTGCTCTGTTGATAAATCTAGAATATCATTAACAGCTTGTTGTTTTCCGGCTACTAAAGCTAATACGTCTAGTCCACCTAATTCCTGATAAGCTTTATCCACTAATTCTTTACAGAAGCTCTCATCACTTAAGTCTCCAGGTATCAGCACTGCCTTTTGTCCCTCTGCTTCGATTAATTTCTTTACTTCATCAGCATCTTCTTGTTCAGCTGGTAAGTAATTAATTGCTACATCAGCACCTTCACGGGCATAAGCAATGGCGGCTGCACGACCAATTCCAGAATCGCCACCAGTTACTAATGTTTTTCGTCCTTTTAATCTTCCAGAGCCCTTATAGCTTGTTTCCCCACAATCAGGCTGGGGATCCATTTTAGCTTGTACACCTGGAGGCTCCTGATATTGTTTTGGAAATTCATCATTATAATATAGATCCAATGGATTTTTTGGATTTGCCATTTTATCAGCTCCTTCGTTCATTTTATGTTATTGCATTTACCACCTTAAGGCATTCCTAAACATAAACAAGATAAAGGCCATCCGATATATTGGATAGCCCATAGCAATGTTTTATTTTTTCATATCGTCTGGAGAAAATATTTTCTCTGGACTAAACTGTTCCATCATTTCTGCAACTCCATGAGAGGAAGAAGAATCTTTTGCCTCGGAATCGTGGGAAGATGGTGATGGACTGTGAGAGCTTTGATTTTGCGTGTGTTTGTGCTGGAATTTAGGCATCATTTCATCCTTTTTTCCATAAAGCGCAACTAATGGACAATAACGGACGATTCCTTCTGCGATTTTCATCCCAGCTAGCAATGCAATTAGAAAATATGATTGTCGATAAGGCTTCTTCGCCATTTTTGCTGTGCTCCATGCAAGGAATGCACAACCACAAGTAATACGAATAAGCGCATTAATTAAACTTATATTTTGTTTTGGATTCATAAGTTTCGTTCCTCCTACATAAATTTAACAAAACAGTAATATGAATTAATACTTTATATGGTAAAATAATGTTAATCTTAGGAAATTACATAGCAATTCCTAATATATTCAAAGAAAAATCGTTCCATTTTTTATATACATGAGACAGACCATGAAAAGGGAGGAAGCGTAGTGTTAGCTCAGCGATATCGATGGAAAAACAAAGTTTTGCGTGACCATGTATCCATTTTGAATGGTGAAAAATCCCCCACAATCATTCTAAAAAATGCAACTTATTTAAATCAGATATTACGCAAGTGGCTTATAGCAAATATCTGGATATATCAAGATAGAATCATTTATGTGGGCAATGACATGCCCATCCGAATAGATCAAGCAGAAATTGTTGATTGCACAGAACTTTTTTTAGTTCCAGGATATATAGAACCACATGCTCATCCTTTTCAAATATATAATCCCCTAACCTTAGCCCAATATACATCACAATTTGGTACAACTACATATGTGAATGATAACCTTGTTTTGGCTATGCAGTTAGAAAAAAAGAAAGCGTTTACTTTTTTGAACTTTATGAAGGACATTCCATCTACGATATTATGGTGGAGTAGATATGATGCACAAACAGAGCTACAAGATGAAGAGCAAGTTTTTTCCCATGGAAATGTAAAAAGTTGGATAGAGAATGATGCAGTAATTCAAGGTGGAGAATTAACAGGCTGGCCGAAACTTTTAGACGGTGATGATATGATGCTTCACTGGATGCAGGAGACAAAGCGTCTGAGAAAGCGAATCGAGGGACATTTTCCGGGAGCATCTGAGAAAACGCTCGCAAAATTAATGCTTCTGGGAGTAGATAGTGATCATGAAGCAATGACAGGGAAAGAGGTGCTGAATCGTTTGCTTCAAGGGTATAAAGTAAGTCTTAGGTACTCTTCTATCCGACCAGATTTGCCTAAATTGCTAAAGGAAATGAAAGAATTGGGAATTGATCAGTATGATCGTTTAATGCTAACAACAGACGGATCTCCGTCCTCCTTTTACGAAAAGGGGCATATTGATCAACTCATTCGAATAGCAATGAATCATGGTGTACCATTAGTAGATGCTTATAATATGGCAACCATTAATATCGCTAACTTTCATGGAATTGAACATTTACATGGCAACATTGCAACAGGGAGAGTTGCGAATATCAACTTACTGAAGGCGAAAGATAATCCAACGCCTCTCTCTGTGTTAGCCAAAGGAATTTGGGTGAAGAAAGATGGAAAAGAAATAAAGGAAGCTTATCCAACGGTTGAGTGGGAGCAATTTAATTTAACCCCCCTTGATATAAAATGGAATGTAAATAGCCTTGACATGCAATTTTCGATGCCCTTTGGAATAAGATTAGAGAATGCAGTGATTACCAAACCATATTCCATCTCGATTAACGTTTCTGATGCAATTCTTACAGAGGAACACGATGAATGTTATTTTATGCTCTTAGATCGAGAGGGAGAATGGCGAATAAACACTTTATTGAAGGGATTTACAAAGGAAATTGGCGGAATGGCTAGCTCTTATACAGGAGATGGAGATATAGTTTTATTAGGAAAAAGCCATGCTGATATGATAACCGCATTTAATCGCTTAAAGGAGATAGGTGGAGGCATTGTTCTAGTGAAAAACGGAAAGGTAGACATTGAAATTCCATTGCCATTAAGAGGAATGATGGCTGCTATGCCAATGGAGGAGCTTATTAAAAAAGAGAAGGAATTACTGCAGTATATTAAAGATAGAGGCTACCAGTATGAGGATCCTATCTACACCATTGTGTTTTTCACCTCTACCCATTTGCCATATATTCGGATTACGCAAAAAGGTTTATTTGATGTAATGAATAAAAGTATACTCTTTCCAGCGATAATGCGTTAAAATATAAAAGAGTTCTATTGTTTAATTAGAATATTCTGATATATTAATTAAGTAAGGATCTACTCCCTTAAAGGGAGTAGATGTTATAAACGACACAGACCATTTAACATCATGTTGATGGATTACTAGGAGGGGACTATGAAGAAAAGATGGTTTGTTTTTCTATTTCTGCTTCTTACCTTAACGGCCTGCAACAGCGAACCGAAGGATGTAGGAAAACATAATGGTAATCAAACCGGCAATGGTGCTAAGGAAGAAGAGGGATTAACAGACCTTGCTACTTTATATCCATTAACTGGTTTGCCTAGCAATACAGAAAGTACAGACCGTGCAGTTACTGTTATGGTTAATAATCATCCTGATGCAAGACCACAAACAGGACTGACAGATGCAGATATTGTGTATGAAGTATTAGCAGAAGGTGAAGTTACTCGGTTTCTAGCGGTTTTTCAAAGTACAAAGCCTACAGTAGTTGGGCCTGTCCGTAGTTCACGAGACTATTATATCGAGCTTGCAAAGGGTTATAATAGTTTGTATATTGCACATGGCTATAGTCCAGAAGCAAAAAAACTGCTTACAAACGGTTATATTGATAATTTAAACGGCATGGAGTATGATGGAACCCTCTTTAAAAGGTCCTCTGATCGAGTTGCTCCGCATAATTCTTACATAAGCTTTGCCAACATTGAGAAGGGTGCAAAGGAGAATAATTATTCGTTATCAGGAGCACCAGAACCATTACTATTTTTAAAAACAAAAGAACTAGAGGAAATAGAGGGCGAAGAGGCAACCTCTGTCACTATTAATTATGGTACGAATCCAAGCTTTAATTCACAGTTTTTATATGAAGATGATATCCAGAAATATATTCGATTCTCTAATGGGGAACAAACAGTTGATTATGAAACAAATGCATCCGTGGCAGTAGATAATGTGTTTATAATTGAAACTAGTCATAAGGTTATTGATAATAAAGGAAGAAAAGAAATTGATTTAACATCTGGCGGCAACGCCTATTTGTTGCAGCAAGGAAAATGGCAGGAAGTTCATTGGGAAAATGTTGAAGGAAGACTTCTCCCATTTAAAGGAGATAAACAGCTAGGTTTTGTACCTGGGAAAACGTGGATTAATATAATCCCTTCGACTCCTGGACTAAAGAGCGCCGTAACGTTGAAATAATGATGACTATTGGTAAGGCTGATTACTAAAAATGTTGCCTTTGATAAAAATAATGGATAAAAAATGGAGGTTTCCTATGCAAATTGATAAATTAAGAGGAAGAGAGTTGGATCAATTATTTGAATCCATTCTCTCCCTTGAATCATTGGAAGAATGCTATCAGTTTTTTGATGACTTATGTACAGTCAATGAAATTCAATCCCTTTCCCAACGGTTAGAAGTAGCAAGAATGCTAAGGGAAGGAAATACGTATCATACAATTGAAAAAGAAACAGGTGCAAGCACTGCAACTATATCCCGCGTTAAACGCTGCCTGAATTATGGAAATGATGCATATGAATTAGCGTTAGCACGAATTAAGAAAGAAGATCCAACTAAAATAGAAGAATAAGATTGCGAAAGGGATTGTCCCAAAAAAGATTAAATCTGAACGATTTTCTTTTTCGGGACAACCCTTTTATTTTTGAATTCTAGACAGTTTTTGATGAAAACAATGATTAATTTACTATGTGAGAAATGAAACAATTGCTTCCTCCTTTTCGTCCAATAGAAAAGAGAGGGGTTTCCTCCATTCCTTTTAAGAGTTAAGAAAGCATAAGTTTATGAAGTTGATTTGGTGTCCAGCTCCGGGCACCTAGGATTGATGGGCTTCACAACCTTTCCTTACGATCAGTTAACATCGGTTCACTAGAGTTGACCATGTTTTTTCCTATATCTCAGGAAAGGTTGGTCCACCTCACACGCTCCTAAACGGGTGTCCTCCGCTTTTCTAATCACCAAGAAATATTTACAAGCAGTTAATCGGAAGGATTTCTTTTTTGATGGAATATCTAATGCTATAATGAAATGATGTAAAGGTTAGAATGGAGGAAGTTTGCATGTATGATGTGCGCGAATGGCGTCATGTATTTAAATTAGACCCGAATAAGGAAATTTCAGATGAAGCGCTAGATCGTTTATGTGAATCTGGTACAGATGCAATCATCATTGGAGGAACGGATGGCATAACATTAGATAATGTCCTAAATCTAATGGCGCGTGTCCGTCGCTACACTGTTCCTTGTATATTAGAAGTGTCAACAATAGATTCGGTTTCACCCGGATTTGATTTATATTTTATTCCTACTGTTTTAAATAGCAGGGATACAAAATGGATAACTGGTCTTCACCATGAAGCAGTGAAGGAATATGGCGAGCTTATGGATTGGGATGAATTTTTGATTCAAGGCTACTGTGTGTTAAATAAAGACTGTAAAGTAGCGGAATTAACAAATGCTCAGACAGAATTATCCGAAGAAGATATCGCAGCATATGCCTTAATGGCAGAAAAGATGTTTCATTTGCCCATTTTTTATTTGGAATATAGCGGAGCATATGGAGAACCTTCGATTGTAAAAGCTGCAAAGAGTCAATTAAGTGAAACCATTCTGTTCTATGGTGGAGGTATTGAAACAGTCGAACAGGCTGAGGAAATGGCAAATTATGCAGATGTAATTGTTGTCGGAAATATAATTTACACAGACATATCTGCCGCATTGCGAACGGTCAAAATAAAAAAGAGCTATCGTTGAATAATCAATGAAGCTAGGTTAAAATAGAATATATGTTCTTATGGTGGTGAAAAGATGCAATTTTTAACAGATAAAATACTAAATGGATTAAATCCTGAACAGAAGGAAGCCGTTAAAGCGACAGAGGGTCCTTTATTAATTATGGCAGGTGCAGGAAGTGGAAAAACCCGAGTTTTAACACAGAGAATTGCCTATCTTATGGTGGAAAAGGGGGTTAATCCATACAATATCTTAGCAATTACGTTTACAAATAAAGCGGCGAAGGAAATGCGTCAGAGAATAGCAGCTGTTTTAGGCGGAGCAAGTGAGGATATATGGATATCAACCTTTCACTCGATGTGTGTGCGGATATTAAGAAAAGATATTGATCGAATTGGCTATAACCGAAACTTTACGATATTGGATACAACAGATCAGCAGTCTGTTATTAAAGGCATCCTGAAAGACCGAAACATTGATCCGAAGAAATATGATCCCCGTGCTATTCTAGCAAGTATTAGTTCTTCAAAGAATGAGCTTGTTACTCCAGAAGAATTTGCGAAGACTGCAGGCGATTACTTTTCACAAATTGTTAGTGATGTATATACAGAGTATCAAAAGCGCTTGCGCAAAAACCAAGCCTTGGATTTCGATGATTTAATCATGCAGACAATCCATCTATTTCAAAGAGTACCAGAAGTTTTAGAATACTATCAACGTAAGTTTCAATATATTCATGTAGATGAGTATCAGGATAGTGCGACACGTTTCTAACTGAAAAGGTTAGACACTAGCGTAATGCTAGGAGAACTAAGAATCTGAAGAGTCGAATGATGGGGTAACGCCCTGAAAGGCTCGCCTAATCCTCCGAATAGCGTTCAGGTGGTGCAAAACACTTGAGGGTTATAAGCTCGGTGAAGTCGGTTGAAGGTCATCCTAACGAGAAAGACGAGGAAAGCTCTCTGGAGGCAGGGGGTATGGCTGATAGACCGGGGTTCTACAAGACAATCTATGGTGAGAAATTAGATGTCACAGCCATCTATTGACGAAATTCCGAATGTACGGCTCTAGAGATATAGCTATTCGAAACGGATAGTCCCGCATGTCGGGGTTAGTGAGGTAGAGTAAAATTTGTCTTTATGAAATACCTTATGATGTTACAGGCATCATCCAGCTAACAGGGCTAGAGGAATCACCTACGGATTGTGAATGAACAGATAGGATTCTTGGAACGTGGTAAGCCGATAACGTGGAGAGTTTGCATTCTATGAAGCGGTAGCAGGGAAAGCATATATGTCGAAAGTGTATATGTATAACCTCTTTTATGTCGGTGAAGGTAATGGCACAGTACCAAAGAAACTGTTATAACAAACAGTGGAGGGATAGCCATTAGTCAACTGTTAGAAGACGACATTATTAAAACAGAAATTTCAGGTTCGAGTATGACTAAGAGAAATGAAAGCTGAAATTACAAACCCAATTTGGGAATGTAAAGAGGTGAGTAATTGACTGAAACCCATGCGAAGCCGAAGAAGTTAAAAAGTCAAAAGCTGAGAAACAATGAGTATTACAACACACAAGACATGTTTGACCAGTTATATCAGCTAAGTTCGGAAGGAAAAACTTTTAATAAGTTATATGAATTAGTTCTACACCCTGCAAATGTTAAACTTGCTTTTCGTAACATCAAGAAAAACAAGGGAAGTAAGACAGCGGGAGTGAATCAAAACACTATATTCGAAATCGGACTTAGAAGCCCTGATATGCTTGTACAATATGTTAAAAAACGCCTAGATGATTATAAACCTCATAAAGTGAAACGTAAGGAAATCCAAAAGCCAAATGGCGGCATTCGTCCTTTAGGAATTCCTACTATTGAAGATAGACTTATTCAACAATGCCTATTACAAGTTCTTGAACCTATATGCGAGGCTCGCTTTCATAAACATAGCTATGGATTCAGACCTCATCGGAGTCAAATCCACGCATATTCAAGGGCTGTAACATTAGCAAACAAAAACAAACTACATTATGTAGTAGATGTTGATATTAAAGGTTTCTTCGATAACGTTGATCATGGGAAGTTGCTTAAACAACTATGGACGATTGGAATTAGGGATAAACGTATTCTTTCGATTATAAGTAAGATGCTCAAAGCTGAGGTTAAAGGAATTGGGAAACCTACTAAGGGAACTCCACAGGGAGGAATTCTTTCTCCGTTACTTTCAAATGTAGTATTGAATGAATTCGACTGGTGGATAAGTAATCAGTGGGAAACAATTAAGACGAGAAAGGATTACACAAAGATACGTGTAATTGGTGGAAAACAGCGGTTTGACCAAACGGTAAAATACGCCACCCTTAAAAGGTATACCAAGTTAAAGGAAATGTTTATTGTAAGATATGCAGATGACTTTAAAATCTTTTGTCGAGACCACAAAACCGCATTTATTATATTTGAATCTTCTAAGCAGTGGTTAAAGGAAAGATTAGGCCTTGAAATCAGCAATGAGAAATCGAGAGTAGTCAATTTACGTAAGAACTATTCTGAGTTTCTAGGGTTTAAGTTCAAAGTAGTACCAAAAGGCAAAAAGCGTGTTGTTAAATCGCATATGACAGATAAATCACGACGCAAGGTAATTGAGAAAATAAAAACAAAAGCTGAATTTATTCGAAGAAAACCGAATAAGGCTGAAGTAACTAAATTTAACTCAACTATCTTGGGAATTCACAATTATTATCGGTATGCGACACATACGACAAAGGATTTCAGTGAAATTTCTTACTCAGTCAAACGAATCCTGTATAACAAGCTTAAAAAAGCAAAGAGTTCAAAGGGAGTTATCACACCATTCTTTCAAAAAGCATATAAAGATTATCTTAATAAAAAGAAATTCTTTGCGTGTGGCATGATTTTATTCCCGATAGATGGGGTGAAACACAAAAGCCCTTTGAACTTTACTCAGGAGAAAAACTCTTATACCGAAAGTGGTCGAATCTTGGTTCATAATAGCCAAGAAGCTGTATCGCCATTCATGGTACATTATTTGATGGAAAACCCAATAAAATCGGAGAGTATGGAATACAATGACAATCGACTCTCCAAGTACATTGCACAGTTAGGTAAATGTGCAATAACTGGTAAAGACTTAATTATTGGGGAAATGGAACTTCATCATAAGAAGCCAAGAAATTTAGGCGGAACAGACGCTTATCGAAACCTTATATTTATATGTAAGGAAATTCATAAGTTAATCCATGCGGTAAAAGAAAACACCATTAATAAGTATCTTAATGTACTGAATCTTAATGAAGAACAACTGAGTAAAGTTAACACTCTTCGTAAAAAAGTGGGAAACTGTGTAATTGATAATGTAACGAGCTAGTAGTTGATGGGGCGCCGTATGAGGTGAAAGTCTCACGTACGGTGCTAAGCGGGGGAAAAGATGGAGATTACTTCAAAGTCTTACCTATCGCAACCGAATAGATCACAATATATGCTAGTAAAACTTTTAGCAAGCCGATTCCGCAATCTCTGTGTAGTTGGGGACTCTGATCAGTCTATTTATGCATGGCGTGGTGCAGATATATCCAACATCCTTTCTTTTGAAAAGGATTATCCAAATGCAAAAGTAGTAATGCTGGAACAAAACTATCGTTCCACAAAACGAATTCTGCAAGCCGCGAATCAGGTCATTGCCAATAATTCTGGTCGTAAAGATAAAAATTTATGGACAGAAAATGAAGATGGCAACAAGATATACTATTACCGAGCTGATAGTGAGCAAGGGGAAGCGCAATTTGTTATTGGGAAAATTCAAGAATTAAGAAGAGAAACATCTCTTAACTTATCGGATATAGCTATCCTTTATCGAACAAACGCACAATCACGTGTAATGGAGGAAATGCTTCTTAAGTCAAATATTGAATATTCGATTGTTGGAGGTATAAAGTTCTACGATCGAAAGGAAATTAAAGATACACTTGCTTATCTTCGTCTGATTGCAAATCCGGATGACGATATTAGCTTCCAACGGGTCATTAACGTTCCAAAGCGTGGAATTGGCTCTAGTTCAGTTGATAAAATCGCTAATTTCGCAGCAATGCATGATATGTCCATGTATCAAGCATTAGAGGCCGTTGAATTAATTGGCTTAAGTCCAAAGATTACGAAGGCTGCAAGTGAATTCCGTGATTTAATTCAAAATTATACAAGAATGCAGGAATATTTATCTGTGACAGAACTTGTCGAAGAAGTTATTGATAAATCCGGCTATGTAGACATGTTAAAAGCGGAAAAGTCCATTGAAGCTCAAAGTAGATTAGAAAACATAGAAGAATTTATGTCTGTGTCGAAAAACTTTGAAGATGCTAATGACGATAAATCATTAATTGCTTTCCTAACAGATTTAGCATTGGTTGCCGACATTGATAAATTGGATGATGATGGAAACCAAGCAGATTCTGTTGTTTTAATGACATTGCACTCTGCAAAAGGTTTAGAATTCCCAATTGTTTTCTTAATTGGTTTGGAAGAAGGAGTTTTCCCACATTCTCGTTCATTAATGGAAGAAGGAGAGATGGAAGAGGAACGCCGTCTTGCATACGTAGGAATTACACGGGCAGAGAAGCAATTGTATTTAACAAATGCCCAGATGAGAACTTTATTTGGACGTACCAATATGAATCCACCTTCTCGGTTTGTAAAAGAAATTCCGGAAGATTTGCTTGAAGGTGTGAATCCTGTTTCGAATAGACAAAGAATGTCACCAGCACAAAGCGGCTCTCGAACTTCTTATTCCCAACAGCAGCCAACGAGAAAGGCAGTTATCCGTCCTGCTACAGTCGCAACAGGTGGAGAAGGAATCGGATGGAGTGTAGGCGATAAAGCAGTCCATGGTAAATGGGGTACTGGGACGGTTGTTAGTGTTAAAGGAGAAGGCGATTCAAAAGAGCTAGACATTGCTTTTCCAAGCCCAGTAGGCATTAAACGACTATTAGCTAAATTTGCACCGATTCAAAAAGGATAAGGAAAGGAAAAGGATATATGGAACAAACTCTTGCAGAGAAGCGAGTTAAAGAACTGCATAATTTATTAAATCAGTATGGGTATGAATATTATGTTCTGGACAATCCTTCTGTTCCTGATGCGGAATATGACGCATTATTAAATGAATTAATCCGTTTGGAAGAACAATTTCCGAGCTTAAGAACAAATGATTCTCCATCACAGCGAATTGGCGGAGAAATACTGGATATGTTCTCAAAGGTTCAGCATCAAAAACCGATGCTGAGCTTAGGGAATGCATTTAATGAGGCGGATTTACGCGATTTTGATCGAAAGGTTCGTGCGGCTATTGGGGAAGACTTTTCATACGTCTGTGAATTAAAGATAGATGGGCTTGCTGTTTCCCTTCGATATGAGAATGGCTTATTTGAACAAGGAGCAACGCGAGGGGATGGAACAACTGGAGAGGATATTACGGCGAATCTGAAAACGATTCGCTCTATTCCCCTACGTTTAAATCAACCGGTCAGTTTAGAGGTTCGTGGCGAAGCATTTATGCCGAAAAAATCCTTCGAGGCACTTAATAAAATAAAGGATGAAAATGGGGAAGAGCCATTTGCCAATCCTAGAAATGCTGCAGCTGGTTCTTTACGTCAATTAGATCCACGCATTGCGGCATCTCGAAACTTGGATATCTTCCTTTATGCCATTGGGGATGTTGGTCAGACAGGTGTTCAATCCCATAGTGAAGGACTGGATTTACTCGATACACTTGGATTCAAAACAAACAAAGAAAGAAAAAAATGTCAAACAATTGAGGATGTTTTACAGTATATTGAAGGCTGGCAGGAAAAACGTCCACACTTGCCCTATGAAATAGATGGAATTGTAATAAAAGTAGACGGTTTAGCTCAGCAAGAGCAGCTTGGAACAACTGCAAAAAGTCCGAGATGGGCGATAGCATACAAATTTCCCGCAGAGGAAGTAATGACAAAGCTTCTTGCCATTGAACTGAATGTGGGGAGAACAGGTGTTGTGACGCCAACTGCTGTATTAGAACCCGTAAAGGTTGCTGGAACAACGGTGAGAAGAGCATCACTACATAATGAGGACTTAATACGAGAGAAAGATATTAGACTCGGCGATATGGTTGTTGTCAAAAAAGCTGGTGATATTATTCCAGAAGTAGTGAATGTTTTAGTGGAAAAAAGAACCGGTGAAGAAGAAGAATTTCTAATGCCTACTCATTGTCCTGAATGTAATAGTGAACTTGTTCGATTAGAGGAAGAGGTAGCATTGCGCTGTATTAATCCAAAATGTCCTGCGCAAATTAGGGAAGGCTTAATTCACTTTGTTTCTAGAAATGCTATGAATATTGACGGGCTTGGTGAGCGAGTAGTGAGCCAATTATTTTCTGAAAAACTAATTGAAGATGTTGCGGACTTATACACATTAGATTATGAGCAACTCATTCAATTAGAAAGAATGGGCGAAAAGTCTGTGAATAATTTATTGCACGCAATAGAAGCTTCAAAGCAAAATTCCCTTGAGAGGCTGTTGTTTGGCTTAGGAATTAGACATGTGGGAGCAAAAGCAGCAAAAACAATTGCAATGGAATTCAAACATATGGACCAGCTTGTTAAAGCATCAAAAGAAGAGTTAACGGCTATTAATGAAATTGGCGAAAAAATGGCTGACTCCATTGTCACTTTTTTTGAACAGGAAGAAGTGCTGGAATTAATCAATGAACTTAAAACCTATGGTGTTAACATGGAATATACGGGTCCATTACCAGTAACGACAGAAGATGCTGATTCCGTATTTGCTGGAAAAACCATTGTTTTAACAGGAAAGTTAGAACAACTTTCTCGTAATGAAGCTAAAGAACAAATTGAATTATTAGGTGGTAAAATAACAGGAAGTGTCAGCAAGAAAACAGATTTAGTCATTGCAGGAAATGATGCAGGAAGTAAATTAACAAAAGCGGAACAGTTAGGTCTTGAAGTATGGGATGAGGAAAAACTTATGGAAGAATTGAAGAACAAAGGTGTGTTTGGTGAATGAAAAAACACGTAATGATGGTGCTTGGACTAATATTAGTCCTATCAGCTTGTGCACCTAACTTTAATAAAGAAGAAGAAGTAAAGACAGAAGACGTAGATAGTAATACAACAGAAACAGCGATTATACCAAATTATAAAATCTCTGACGATTATTATAAGGTAGTTGTTCCATTCAAAGCTTCTGAAGCAAGGGGATTGGTTGTAAATAATTTAAATACCCGCTATGACATTGCTGAATTTGAAACAGGATTAATGCGAATTGCACAAAATGCATATGATCCAGAACAATACTTTTTCCAAGAAGGCCAGTATTTAGATAGCAGTTTAATCACCAATTGGCTTGGGAGAAAGTCTAGCAAGAATGCAAAGGGGTTAAATCCAGCTGGCGAGGAAAATGGCAAAGAGCCCATTTATTTAGCTCATATCCTCGAACATGATTATTTAGTGAAAACCGATGATAATAGTTTAAAGCTTGGTGGAATTTCAATTGGTTTGGCTATGAATTCAGTCTATTCCTATGTAGAAAAGGGAGCGGCAAAAGAACTGAAAATAGATCGAACAAAGCTTGAAAAAGAAGGGAAAAAAATGGCAATAGAGGTAGTAAAAAGAATTAGAGAAGTGGAAGGACTTGAAAAGGTTCCAATCATTATTTCTCTTTTTGAGCAGAAAGAAAGCTCCTCTGTTGTTCCTGGAAACTTTATTTCATATGCTAAGGTTGCAGGTGATAGCAAAAGTATAGGGGACTGGGAAGAGATTAATGAAAAATATATTTTATTCCCAAGCTCAGATACGCAATATAAGTCAGAAGCGGATGCATTTTCTTATTTTAAGCAGGACATTGAAAATTATTTTCCTAACTTTAATGGAGTTGTCGGAAGAGCTTTCTATGTGAATGATGAAATGCAGAATTTAAGCATTGAGATTCCGATTCAGTTTTATGGAGAAGCAGAAGCACTCGGCTTCACTCAATTTGTTGCAGGGAAGGTTATGGAACATTTTCCGCCAAATAATACCTCTTCTGTGCAGGTTAGCATTACCTCCGTATATGGCCCTGAAGCATTAATTGTTCGTGATGTTGATGCAGAAGAACCATTTATTCATATTTATCAATAAAGGGATACTTCCATAAATGGGAACTCTTGATCTCTCGTTTATGGTTAGTTGAACACCTTCTTCCTCGAATTTTATAAGCTAACGGTGTACTTACTGAAGGTTAAGAGGATAATGTCAGAGAGTTAATCATCATGCTTCCCTTGAAAAGTGGAATAACTGATGCCTAACTCTCTCTTTTTGTATCATGACAAAAAAATTTCAAAAAGGTACAAGGTTTTTTATCAGCAGAGTAGAGTATAGTATGAGAAAAGGAATCTATTTGAAGGAGTTGTGAACATGTCATCAAACCCTAACTTAGATGATTATATGCAAAAGGGAATGTATGGGGCAAAGGAAACAAAGCCAGAGGAACGAAGAAAATTTCTTGGTACTCTAAGAGAAAGAGTTGTGATTGCACTAAATCAATCCCAAGTAATTGAACCATCGCCCTACAAAGAAATACTTGATGCGATGAAAAAGAATACAGGTGCGAAGTTATATTTAAATGGTCATTTAGACTATTCATACTTATCGAAATATATTAAGGAAGCTAATCAAGCCAAAATGGAATACACGATTGTAACCAATAAAGAGGCAGATAGTGAAATTGGCTTATTAATTGCTTATGATCATGCGATTAATAAAGAAGATATTTATATCGGGGAACAAACAAACGATACAGTAGAAGAGGAATCTTCGCAAGATAGTCAGAAAAAGGGATTATTTACGACTATTGGAAAATGGTTTAGTAAGTAAGAAAAGGGCTCAAAAGGAGAAATCTTTTTGGGCCTTTTTGTTTAAAATAATTGTTGTAGGCATGTTTACTTTTTTTGAAAAGGGTAAATATGAAAAGAAAGTGCAAAATATTTGTTTTGTGAAATTATATTGCGTACAATGTATATGTGGAAAATAATAAATTATTGGAGGAATAATCATGAGCGATACAATTCTTACAACATCTGTTACAGCAACTGGTGGAAGAGAAGGTCGAGTAGAGTCAGAAGACTATGTTATTCAATTTGATACAGCGATGCCAGGAACTCAAAGAGCAAAGGAATTGGAGGATGCGACAAACCCTGAGCAATTATTTGCAGCTGGATATTCGGCATGTTTTGATGGTGCATTACAATTAATGGCACAAAGAGAAAAAGTAAACTTTGACTCTGAAACAACAGCTAGTGTTAGCTTACTAAAGGATGAAACAGATCAAGGCTTTAAATTAGCTGTAAAATTATCTGTAAAAGGAACTGGAATTGAAAAGGATGTTTTAGAGGAGCTTGTACACAAAGCGCATAACTTCTGCCCCTACTCTAAAGCAACTAGAGGAAATATTGATGTTCAATTAGAAGTGGTTACAGCTTAATAGAAGCATAAAAAGAGAGCAGATGAAAGTACCTAAACTTTTATCTGCTCTCTTTATGTCTATCCTATTTTAAATCATGGTGCATTACGTGAGGTTTTGCAAAAGCTTTAATAGTGATTGCTTTAATTCAGTGATTTCTTCGTCTGATTTTCCAAAAAGCTTGAAAACTTCGGTTGGAATACATGCTGCTTTTTGCTGTAGAGAAGCACCTTTGTCCGTTAAGGTAATGAGTACGGAACGCTCATCCTCAAGGGATCGCTTACGTTGGAGTAATTGTTGCTGTTCCATTCTCTTAAGCATTGGCGTTAGTGTACCAGAATCGAGGTATAAGTAATTTCCCATTTCCTTCACACTAAGACTTTTATGCTCCCATAGAAGTAAAAGAACTAGGTATTGTGGATAGGTTACATCTAGCTCCTCTAACAAGGGCTTATATTTTTTCGTTAATTCCCGTGAACTTGCATATAAAAGAAAACAAAGTTGGTTTTCTAATTTTAAAGAGTCTAATTCATTCATTGTTCGTCACCTAGCTTTTTAGTCTTCTAAATATTAACTATTGTATCGGATTTTGCGTGAATTTCCTATCTATTTGCCAAGAATGAGAAAAATAAAGCAATTTCTGTCTCGGGTATAAGGGATTTTTACTGCTTAACAACCCTCTTAGAAAAAAGAAGGATTTACGAAATAGTTAGCGAAATAAAGGAGAAAAGGGAAAAAATGGAGAGCGTATTTATGAATATTACAGCGTTAAGACCCAAAAAAAGGTCAGCCCTACGTCTTTATTTCGGGAAAAAATATTATACCACAAAGAGATATATGCAATGGATGATAGCGAGAAAACACTATGCAAAGAAAAAGCAAAAGGCATTACTACCCCATTCTTATTTTACCCATAAAACAATGCTACTAAGAGAATTAAAGGATGTTGATATGAGGCTGCAGTATAACAAAATTATTAATTTAAAAGTGGCGGTTTCAAAAATAAATTTGATAGTCATAGAACCAGGAGAAACCTTTTCTTATTGGAGAACAATAGGCAAGCCCACTTATAAAAAGGGTTTTGTAGACGGGATGGTTCTGTATTCTGGGAGCTATCGTACTGGAGTTGGAGGAGGGCTGTGCCAGCTTTCTAATCTGATTTATTGGATGACATTACATACTCCGTTAACAGTGGTGGAAAGGCATCGCCATAGTTATGATGTTTTCCCTGATTCCAACCGAACACAGCCATTCGGTAGTGGCGCGACTTGTTCCTACAATTATTTAGACCTACAAATCAAAAATGAAACAGATACTACTTTTCAATTATGCTTAGAAGTAACAGATACCCATTTAAAAGGGGAATGGCTAGGGGCAGCACCTAGTTTATCTCATTATGAAGTGTTTGAAAAGGAGCATCAAATCACACCAGCCTATTTCGGCGGCTATATTCGCCATAATCAAATTTATCGAAAAAAATTTAATAGAAGAGGTGTATTATTGGAGGAAGAGTATATTACAGAAAATCATGCGTTAATGATGTATGAGCCACTCCTTTCCTCGCTGGAGAATAACCGATAAAAAGAGGGAGGTCCCTCTATTTTTTACTTTAAAATAGAAATGAACGGAGCGACCAACTAAATCAAAATGGTATAATTGTAAAGACTATGTACATTTAATATGGATAAACATTTTTCAAGGAAAAACAATCATTTATAAAGAAACGGCTTTCTTACAAGATATAATCTTACTTTCGGTTGCTTTCCTAATGATTTGTTTGCTATTATCAGATTATTGTATTGTACGTATAACGATGGAGGTGACATATATATGTCAAGAATTACAAAGGAAGAAGTAAAGCATGTTGCGAATCTAGCTAGACTTGCGATATCGGATGAGGAAGCAGAGCATTTTCAAAAGCAATTGGATGCTATTATTTCTTTTGCAGAAGAACTAAATGAATTAGACACAGAGGGAATTGAACCAACTTCCCATGTATTAGATATGAAAAATGTATTACGTGAAGATGTACCAACAAAGGGCTTACCTGTTGAGGAAGTTTTACGCAATGCGCCAGACCATCAGGATGGACAAATTAAAGTGCCATCTATCATTGAGTAAGGAGGGGAAATCATATGAGTCTTTTTGATCAAAAGATGACGGATTTACAGGAACTATTACATAAGAAAGAGATATCTGTTACAGATTTAGTAAAAGAATCGTATAATCGCATAAAAGACGTAGATGGGAAAGTACAAGCATTTTTAACATTAGATGAAGAAAATGCTTTATCACAAGCTAGCGTACTAGATAGCAAGCTTGTAAATGGGGAACATTCCGGGAGCCTATTCGGAATGCCGATTGGGATAAAGGATAATATTGTTACGAAGGATTTAAGAACAACTTGTTCGAGTAAAATCTTAGAGAATTTCCAACCGATTTATAATGCAACAGTTATGGACAAGCTGCAAGCAGCTGGAGCTATAACAATCGGAAAGCTAAACATGGATGAGTTTGCTATGGGATCTTCCACGGAAAATTCCTATTACCAAAAAACGAAAAATCCATGGAATCTTGAAACAGTTCCTGGTGGATCATCAGGTGGATCTGCTGCATCGGTTGCAGCGGGTGAAGTACTATTTTCCCTTGGATCAGATACTGGTGGCTCCATTCGTCAACCAGCAGCTTTCTGTGGGGTTGTCGGCTTAAAACCTACATATGGAAGAATTTCTCGCTTTGGTCTCGTTGCGTTCGCATCCTCACTTGATCAAATTGGACCAATTACACGTACGGTAGAAGACAATGCTTTCTTGCTTAATGCTATTTCTGGTTTAGATCCAATGGATTCTACTTCGGCAAATGTAGAGGTTCCTGATTTTACGAAAGGCCTAACGGGAGATATTAAGGGCATGAAAATAGCTGTGCCGAAAGAGTATCTAGCAGAAGGAGTAAACGAAACAGTTCGCCAATCTGTTTTAGATGCATTAAAGGTATTAGAAAAATTAGGCGCAACATGGGAAGAAGTTTCCTTGCCACATAGTAAATATGCCCTTGCTACATATTATTTATTATCTTCTTCAGAAGCATCTGCAAACCTTTCTCGTTTTGATGGGGTACGATATGGTTATCGTGCGGATAATGTGGAAACATTAATCGATCTGTATAAGCGTTCACGTGCAGAAGGATTTGGCGATGAAGTGAAGCGCAGAATTATGCTTGGAACCTTTGCTTTAAGCTCTGGCTATTATGATGCTTATTATAAAAAAGCACAAAAAGTACGTACATTAATTAAAAAAGATTTCGAAGATGTATTTGAAAAGTATGATGTTATTATTGGACCAACTACTCCAACACCAGCCTTTAAGTTAGGAGAAAATGTGGATGATCCATTAACGATGTATGCAAACGATATATTAACGATTCCAGTGAACTTAGCTGGCGTACCAGGTATATCGGTTCCTTGCGGCTTCTCTAACGGTTTGCCACTTGGTTTACAAATTATCGGTAAACACTTTGATGAAGCATCTGTATATAAAGTGGCTTATGCGTTTGAACAAGCTACAGATTATCATAAACAAAAACCAACGCTGTAAGGGGTGAAAAAGATGGAATTTGAAACAGTCATTGGGCTAGAGGTCCATGTAGAGTTAAAAACACAATCAAAAATATTCTCAGCAAGTCCCAATCACTTCGGTGCTGAGCCGAATACAAATACGACAGTAGTCGATTTAGGCTATCCTGGCGTACTACCTGTTTTAAATAAAAAAGCTGTAGAATATGGCATGAAAGCGTCTATGGCATTAAACTGTGAAATAGCGACGGAGACGAAATTTGACCGTAAAAACTATTTTTATCCAGATAATCCAAAAGCTTATCAAATCTCACAATTCGATAAACCGATTGGAGAGCATGGCTGGATTGAAATTGAAGTAGATGGCTATAAGAAAAAAATTGGGATTACCCGTGTGCATTTAGAAGAGGATGCAGGAAAACTGAATCATGAGAAAGGATATTCATTAGTGGACTTCAACCGTCAAGGAACGCCATTAATTGAAATCGTTTCTGAGCCAGATATTCGTACACCAAATGAAGCATATGCTTACTTGGAAAAATTGAAATCCATCATTCAATATACAGGCGTATCTGATTGTAAAATGGAAGAAGGTTCTTTGCGCTGTGATGCCAACATTTCGATTCGTCCTGTAGGACAAGAGGAATTTGGAACAAAAACGGAGCTGAAAAACTTAAACTCCTTTAACTTTGTTCGCAAAGGATTAGAGTATGAAGAACAACGACAAAGAGAGGTTGTTTCTTCAGGTGGTGTCATTAATCAAGAAACACGCCGCTTTGATGAAGCAACAAGTACAACATTGCTAATGCGTGTTAAAGAAGGTTCAGATGATTATCGTTATTTCCCCGAACCAGATTTAACAGATTTGTATATCGACGAAGATTGGAAAGCAAGAATTCGTGCGGAAATTCCAGAATTACCAGATGCAAGACAAAAGCGTTATATGGAAGAATGGGGCTTACCAGAGTACGATGCGAAAGTATTAACCGTTACGAAGGAAATGGCTGATTTCTTTGAAGGCACTGTTGCAAATGGAGCGGAGCCAAAGCTTGCTTCTAACTGGGTAATGGGCGATGTTTCTGCCTATTTAAACGCAGAGCAAAAGGAGCTAGCAGAAGTAAAGCTAACTCCAGAAAATCTTGCTGGTATGATAAAGCTCATTGGAAATGGAACAATCTCCAGTAAGATTGCAAAACAAGTTTTTAAAGAGTTGATTGAAAATGGCGGAGATGCGGAAGCGATTGTTAAAGAGAAAGGGCTAGTGCAAATCTCTGATGAAGGTGCATTGCTGAAAATCATCGGCGAAGTATTGGATAACAATCCTCAATCCATTGAAGACTTTAAAAATGGAAAACAAAAAGCAATTGGGTTTCTTGTTGGTCAATTGATGAAAGCGACAAAGGGACAAGCAAATCCACAAATGGTTAATAAATTATTAGTCGAAGAAATGAATAAAAGATAAGAAGGGGATCTATCTCCCCTTTAGCTGTCAGCAAATGTTGAAAACGACTTTGCTGGCAGCTTTTTTAATGGGAAAAGAGGGGGAGGATGGCAAAACTAGCTTGGATAGTGGTATATATTCTAGTCGAACGTGGAAATCAGCCAACCCAACGATAAATCAGCCAAAGTAGGAGGGAAATCAGCCAAACCAGCGATAAATCAGCCAAAGTAAGAAGGAAATCAGCCGAACTAGCGATAAATCAGCCAAACCACCATCCCCATCCCAGCACTTCCCTCCACAACCTCCAAAATCAAAATAAAGGAGCAACTCTTAAAAGAGCAACTTCTTTATTTTGATTTCCATTCATTCGACAGTATTTCCCAGGAAAAGTCCGTAATCAACAATTTCCTGAAAAGCTTGTCCAATTAAGGGGAATCAGCCTATTTTCTTCGGGTTAATTCGATCCTTTTTTATGTTTTTATCATTAATTTTAGGTTCTTGATGATGAATAAAATTAAGAATATTAGAGCGATGTAAAAAGATTAATAGTATTAAAAACAAGAAAAAGAGCCAGTCATGTTGGATGGTAGGAGATAATAGCGCATATAAAAAAATGATTATTCCTACTGAAATACTACCCAAGAATACATATTTTGTTATAAAAATAACAGCGAAGAATGCAAAATAGGTAATGAAAAACAAAGCTGGATTGGCAACGAGAAGGGTCCCTGCTGTAGTTGCAATTGCTTTTCCACCACGGAATCTAGCGAAAATTGGAAAGCAATGACCAATGACAGCGACTAATCCAGTGTATAACGGATTTATATCTACCATTAGCAAGTATGGTAAGCATGTGGCTAGCGCTCCTTTTCCGACATCAAGTAGTAAAACGGCAATCCCAGCTTTTTTGCCTAACACGCGAATAGAATTAGTAGCTCCTGGGTTAAAACTGCCATGTTTACGAATGTCTATACCATAAAAAACCTTGCCGATAATTAAGGCAGTTGGAAAAGAACCGATTAAGTAAGAAGCTAGGATAATAATAATCAAGTGCATTTCTCCTTTGACATAATCTTAAGTTTACTAGAATTAAACAATATTTTTTTTTCTTCTTTTATTCTATGCAGCAAAAGGGAGAAGATTGTTTCCTTCTCCCTATATTATAAATAAAAGATGCTGTTTTTTATTTAATTTTTAAAAGTCTATTTTATAAATAAATGTTATGGATTTAAATCTTGTTCTTTTACTACCAATTTTTCAACCGTAACAATCACTTCTTCTGTATCCACATAATCTATAGTTAACTGCATCCCTTTTTCTAGGAAAATACTATAAGGAAAATCATTTGATGAAACTTGGAAAATGGTTTTATTTCCATCTAACATGAATTTTACAATCGTGCTATTTTCTACTTCAGATTTATATACATAGCTGACCGTTCCCGTTACTGTCTTTTGTTCGGCAATATTATTAGGGACAGTTTTATCATTTTTTAAAAGGGTGACAAGAGCATATTTATAATCATTAAAAAGCTTTGTTTTTTCAGTATGATAACTATACACCTTTTCATCCTTTGCATTAATCAACATAATTTCTCTTAATACATGATTGCTGTCCATAAGCGGGACAACCCATGTGAATTGCCCATAAATTGTATAAAGCAGCGGAGTGCCAGCTTCGTATTTTTGGGCGCGGAAGGTTTTTTCCGCTACATTGATAGCAGATTTACCATTTAAAGAGCCGTTTGCTTCGGTGTAAAAAGTAAGAGCACCAGTGCGAGCATTAATCATAGAATAACCAACCATACTACCACTGTCTGATTTCGGACGAGTGAAGTCAGTAAACCAATGCAATTGTAAGTCTTCATTAAATACACCATTTACTTCGTCTACATTTTCCCAAGCAGTTGGCAATTTCATGTCTTCTTTTGCAAAAAGAGTGTTCCAGAAACCATGAATATATTTTCCATACCACTCATTCCAGTCCTCAGCAACACTTGTAGGAATGACATGGTCAATGAAATCAGGAATATTGTTCATAGCATAGTCCTCTATTTTTCCAGTAGCTGGATCAATGATATAAATCCCTTTAATATCAATAATTTCTCGGAATTTATTATATTGACCATACGGAATAACATAATAAGGTTTATCGTTATCATCGGGTTCAAAGCTTGCCTCAAGCAGAATCATATCTTTATGCTTATTTCTGACTAGCCTTTTTAAATCCTCGTTAAAGTATGCAGACGGAACATACTTCATGGATGATTGAACTAAGATGGCATCCTCGTTTTCATCCTCTGCACTCATTTTAATAAAGCCAGGAACGTCACTTCCTTTTACCCATTTGAAAAATCCTGTGTATTCAATCGGCGTTACCCAATAGAGATGATCATCGATCTTTTGTAGAGTGGAATTTCCTAAATCATAATAAGAAGGATGGGCAAGCTCCCCAAGTTTTTTCTCACTTCGATAACGTGCATAGCTTTCCGGTACAACGACGATATGCTTCTCATTTGTAGATACAGCTTCTTTGTCGATAACAGTTGCTTTTTCTTGTACAAATCGATATTTATCGCCGGTAATAGTTAATGGATAGATAAATTGGACGTAAAGACTAAATAAGACAAAGTATAAAAATAGAATTCCGGTTATTTTATATCCCTTTACTTTTCCAAAAAGTAAATCTAAAAATAAGAAGAAAGCAATATAAATAGCACCATATTTAAATAGAGCCTGTAAGGAATGATCGATTAGCTGAAAATAATCAAGACAAAAAATAATTAAAAGCCCAGCAAGCAATCGTATAACTTGAAAAATGAGAAATCTTTGTTTTTTTAGATGGCTTTTCCATAGGAATGGATTTAGTGTTAAAGCCAGTAACGCAAATAAATAATGCATACACATTCTCCTTTAATAATTTGCTATAGAGTAAATACGAAAGAAGTGGTAAAAAGTTTCAAGTAATAATGGTACTATTACAAAGGAGAGCAATCCAAATAAAAGGAAGAAGCAAGCAAAAATAATAAAAAGAGTGTAGGGGGATGACAATCCGTTTACGTCTATTATTATAGAATGGCTAAGAAAGGGGGGAGAGGCCATTAGTGATCAAGTATTAATTGATAAAGTAAAGGCAGGAAATGATCACGCATTTCGACTGTTAGTAGAAAAGCATCGAGACTATTTGTTTCGTTCCATATACAGTGTTTTGAAGGATCAGAAAGAAGCGGAAGATGCGGCGCAGGAAGTGTTTATTAAAATCTATACCTCTCTCCCCAAATATGAGAATCAAGGTTTTAAAACATGGATTACAAGAATTGCTGTCAATCATGCCATTGATATGAGAAGAAAGAAGCAAAGAAGAAAAGAAGAGATGGCAGAAGAATTGGAATCTCACATAGGAGGCTCACTTGCTGATGATGTAGAATTAGAAGTGATAAAGCGGGAAAGACAAAAGCTTGTCCAACAAAGGCTTAAGGAAGTACCTGCTAATTATAGGGATGTCATTTACGGTTTTTATATTCAAGAAAAAAGCTATCAAGAAATGGCTTCTGAACAAAATGTGCAAGTGAAAACGATTGAAACGAAGCTATATCGCGCAAGGCTTTGGATCAAAACGCATTGGAAGGAGGAAGACTTTTTATGACAACACATTATTCTAAAGACTATTGGATGAAGTATGTAAGGGATGAATTAAAGGAGACAGAAAGAATTCTACTTGAAGATCATTTGTATACATGCGATCAATGCTTAGAATTATATATAGATGCAGTAGACATGAAAGAGGAGAAACTTCCTTCAATTTCAGATGAAGTAGCCTTTATGAATGATATTATGGAGCAAATAACCAATGAAAATATGGATAGGAAAAAAGACGCGAAAAAGAAACGTCCTTTTTATCAATCATCCATATTCCATTATGCCATTGCCGCGAGTCTCACATTGATACTGATGTCGGCAGGATTCTTTCAATCGATTATAAAACATACAGAAACAATCCAAAAAGCGGAAGTATCTTTGAAAGAAGAGCCAAAATCCGGCGGTTTAGTGGATAAGACATTTGCTTGGATGGATTCATTCGATGGTAGTAAAAAGGAGGATTTTAAGAAATGAAAAACCCGATTGTTGCAACAATCTTAGCATTTTTTCCAGGCGGAGGTCTTTTCTACATTGGGAAAAAGCTACGAGGCTTTTTATATGGGCTTGCTGTATTTGGACTAGCATTTATGTCCATCATCATTCAAAGTTCATGGTATTACGGCCAGTGGACATTTATTGTAATTGTTATTGGCTTTATTATCTATTGTATTAGTTTTCTCGATACATTAATAACGACCAGTAGCTATTTAAAAGAGCGGGTGAATTTTTCTAATCATACGGAAGCTGGAGAGGCAGCACCTGTATTAGTAAAAACAACCGAGTCCGAGCGTTTTTATACGATTGTTTTATCGTTTATTCCTGGTTTAGGGCATATTCAATTAGGATTAGTATACCGTGGAATAACTTTATTGACGGCGTTTCTAGGTCTAGGAATTATGATTTTATTTATCACATTTCTAACCTATACGAATGAATTTCTATTATTCTTGGCAATTTTACCGGTTATTTGGATTTACGGATTTTATGATGTTTCCCAGCAGTTTAATAAGAAACTGAAAGGGGAAAAGCTTGAGGACATTACTATTTTTCAAGATTTTGAAAAGAATCAGGAAGAAGGGAAGAAAAGTAAATTTATCGCCACCTTCTTATCTGTATTTCCAGGTGCGGGTCATTTATATTTAGGTCTGCAGCAAAGAGGGATTCAGCTAATGGCAGCTTTCTTGTTCTCTATCTTTATTCTCAATGAACTACGATTAGGTCTCTTCTTATTCGTTATCCCGATTATTTGGTTCTATAGTTTCTTTGATGGATTGCAAAAAGCGTCAAAGATAGGAGAAGAAGAGCTAGAGGATGTACCTGTCATTGCCTATCTAATTAACTACCAGAAATGGTTTGGAATTGGACTACTCGTTATTGGTCTCTATTATTTATTGATTAATATTATCTTACCAATATTTTCGCCTATCATTAGAGAAACAATAAATATTGATATACGTTTCTTTTTTTACCAATATTTTCAGACAGGAATTGTTTGTCTTGTTCTTATATTAGGTGGAATTCATTTATTAAAGGGTACAAAAAAGAAAAAAATGTAAAAATCTCGTGAAAATAAAAAGATAGATTATGCTATTGGCATTTGATTATTCCAATCAAATGGCCAATGGCTACATAAGGAGAGAATAGAATGAGACAATGGCGGGTCGGCACTTTTTCAATGGGCCTATCTTTAGTATTTCTAGGAGTTTTTCTATTACTTACACAGTTTTTTGATTGGCAGATTATCACTGTATTAAAAGTTTGGTGGCCAATTATTTTAGTTATTCTTGGAATGGAAATTTTATTATACTTGTTTTCCTCCAAGCAAGAAAAACCTTATTTAAGCTTTGATCTATTCAGTATTATTATCGTTGGTATCATTGGTACTGCAGGAATATCGATGGTCTTCCTGCAATCTACAGGTATTTTGGATATTGTAGAACAAGGGTTAAAAAGAGAAGAAGTAACAAAAGATTTGCCAGAATTTAATTATGCAATGAAGGATAACATCAAAAGAATTGTTATAGAATCAGAAAGTCAACAAAATCCGATTACAATAGAAGGAACAAATGAAAATGTTCTATCATTATTCGGAACTTTTCGTACCGTAGAATCGAAGGAAATGGAAGTTTCGAAGCCAGAGGATTATCTAAATGTGTCTCAAAAGGGAGATACTCTATTTGTACGTATAAAACAACTGCCTTATCGAATGTCTGAATTTTATACAGACTATTCTTCTATACATACCACGATACTTGTGCCAACAAATAAGAAGTTAGATATTATTGATTTGAATAATGATATTACCTTAAATCCCCGTGAATTAAAAAGCAATTGGACAGTCAACAATGTTTCGCAAATTGATTTAATATTAGATGAAACAGCAAATGTTAAAGTTTCTGTCAATGATACAATCATTAACAATCGAGATCGAGAGAAATGGGAATATACAAGTACAGAGGATGAAAAGGCGGAAAGTGAGACAACTGCGATTTTACAAAAGGGAAAAGGAAGTCCTGCTATCCATGTTTTTAACAGTGGATCATTAGATTTAACAAATCATTAACAAGGTAAAACATCTATCCATGTTTGCTTTTACCATTAAAGAAGATAAAAGGGATAGATTTGCCTCAAAGAATAAAGCATTTCTGAGGAAAATCATCCTTTTATGGAACCTTAGTTAAACTTATCGAACCATGTCCCATTTTGTTGCAGATTTTCCCAATAGTCATAAAATATTGACTCATGCTGTCGGAAAAAAGTTAATCAAACGTTTGATTAATAGAAAAAATCAAGCAATAGTGGAAAGGAAAGTATGGTGAACGAATAGATTGGGTTATAATGTGGGAAGAAATGCTAATCTTGGACACTTACTCTAAGTTGTCACATAACATGGTAGTAGCTAGAGTTAAAAATTGCCTAAGCAAGTGCTATCGTATATGATGTTAGTGGCTATGGAAAAAATGAATTTTGATTATAGGATGATGAAAAATGAAAAGGGCAAGGATAATATATAATCCTACTTCAGGTCGAGAAGCTTTTAAAAGACATTTGCCAGAGGTGCTAAAAAGATTAGAAGAGGCAGGATATGAAACTTCCTGTCATGCCACAACTGGTCCGGAAGATGCAACCTATGCAGCAAGAGTCGCGGTAGAAAGACGATATGATCTTGTTATTGCTGCTGGTGGGGATGGAACCATCAATGAAGTGGTAAATGGGATGGCTGAGCAGGAATATCGCCCCAAGCTTGGGATTATTCCAGTAGGAACGACAAATGATTTCGCAAGAGCGCTGCATATTCCAAGAGATATTATGGGAGCGGTGGAAGTCATCGCAAAGGGCGATACAATTCCAATTGATATTGGAAGAATGAATGATAAATATTTCATCAACATAAGTGGTGGTGGACATTTAACGGAAATCTCTTATGAGGTTCCGAGTAAACTGAAGACGATGTTAGGACAACTTGCATACTATTTAAAAGGTGTGGAAATGCTGCCTTTCATTAAAGCAACGCATGTCAAAATCGAATATGATGGGAAGCTATTTGAAGGGGAAGCTATGTTATTTCTAGTTGGCCTTACCAATTCAGTTGGTGGATTTGAAAAGTTAGCTCCTGGAGCTTCGATTAATGATGGTCTTTTCTCCTTGCTAATATTAAAAAAGGCAAACCTTGCAGATTTCATTCGAATCGCTACACTTGCTCTTCGTGGGGAACATATAAATGACCCGAACGTCATTTATACGAATGCGAATCATATTAAAGTTAGCTCTGACGATAAGGTTCAATTAAATCTTGATGGAGAATTTGGCGGCTTATTACCAGCCGAATTTATAAATTTATATCGCCATTTTGAGTTATTTGTGCCAATTGAAGAAATTCGAGAGGAAGACCGACCTGAACTGAAGGATTATAAAGAAGCATCACAAACAGACAATATCGAGGAGTGAGAGGAAGAAGAAATCCCCTCACTTTTTGTTTTTTAGTTCCTTTAATTTTTCCATAGTGAAGAAGCTTGCGCTTTCCTGATAATATGGTACAATTACCACGCTTATTTTTTTCGGAAATATCGATGTAAAGGAAGACGATAATGAGTAAAACATTACCCGTTCAAAAGAACGATATAATAGATATAGTTTTTGAAGATTTAACACATGATGGTTCAGGTGTAGCAAAAGTAGATGGTTATCCACTATTTATCCCCAATGGATTGCCAGGTGAAAAAGCAAAAGTAAAAGTAATTAAGACAAATAAGAATTATGGTTTCGGCCGTTTAATGGAGATAACAGAAAGAAGTCCCTATCGTGTAGAAGCTCCATGCCTTATTTACAAGGAATGTGGGGGCTGTCAACTACAGCATTTAAGCTATGAAGGGCAATTGAAAACGAAGCATAAGCATGTGAAAGATGTTCTTGAGCGGATTGGCAAAATTGATACGACTGTTCATCCAACCCTAGGCATGGAAAATCCTTGGCGTTACCGTAACAAGTCACAGGTTCCAATCGGTGAGCAGGAGGGTGGCCTTATTGGCGGATTCTATCAACAGCGCTCCCACCAAATCATTAATATGGAACAGTGCATGATTCAGCAAGAGGAAAATGATTATGTCGTCAATACAGTAAAAGCTATTTGCTCGAAATATGGAGTTCGCGCCTATGACGAAGCACGCCATAAAGGAGAGTTACGTCATATTATGGCGAGAAGAGGGCTCGTTACGAAGGAAGTAATGGTTGTATTAATCACTCGTACACAGGATATCCCCAATCGCAAAGCAATTGTTGATGAAATTGTGCAAAAAGTGCCAAATATCAAATCAATTATCCACAATGTGAATAACAAAAAAACGAATGTAATAATGGGAGATATAACGCGTACGATTTGGGGAGAAGAAACCATTACCGATTATATTGGCGATGTGAAATTCGCTATTTCTGCCCGCTCTTTTTACCAAGTAAATCCAGAACAAACAAAAGTGCTTTATGAGAAGGCATTGGAGTATGCAAATTTGAATGGGGAAGAGAAAGTAATAGACGCTTACTGTGGAATTGGAACCATTTCATTATTTTTAGCAAAAAAAGCTAGCCAAGTATTCGGTGTTGAAATTGTTCCACAAGCGATTGAAGATGCTAGAAACAATGCACGCCTAAATGATATCCACAATGTGGAATTCGCAGTAGGAGAGGCAGAAGTAGTTATCCCCAACTGGTATAAAGAAGGAAATGAAGCAGACGTTTTAGTAGTAGATCCACCACGAAAAGGCTGTGATGAAGCATTACTACAGACTATTCTTGATATGAAGCCGAAAAAAGTTGTCTATGTGTCCTGTAATCCAGCAACTTTAGCTCGCGATTTGCGGATATTAGAAGACGGGGGCTACAAAACAGAAGAAGTGCAGCCTGTGGATATGTTTCCGCAGACAATGCATGTGGAGGCAGTGGCACTGCTGGAGTCGATCTGATTTCTGATATTTGTATATCTATGAAAGCTGTGGATTTTCTCAAGATGTCAGAGAAAATAAGTAATCGTATCGAAGTAGCTATGAACAAAAAAGAACAAGAACTTTACATGGGTGTCGACCATAGTGTTCGCCATCTAGGTTACTAAGAATTGTTTTGGGATGAAACCAATTGGCAACCGTTATGTAAGTCGTGCCAAGATAGAAAGACAATGACTGAGGACAGATTCCAAGAGTTCAAATACTGAAAACACTTCCCCATCACGAAAAAAGATATTATGAAGAGTCAAACCTTGTTTCAAGGTAGATTATGAATGCTTTATGAGGAAATAAATAGAAACCCTTTCAAGTTAGCGTTGAAAGGGTTTTTTATATTCACTTTATTCCATATCCATTTGTGAAAGCTGACGAATCAGATCACGTTTTCCGTAAACAACAGCGGTTACCTGAACAATTAAATGATCCTCGTCTAGCCAGAAATAGACTAGAAAATTTTTAACAGGCATTTTACGAATTCCGTAGTTGTGCCATGGTTCTTCTTCAGTGAGGGCAATTCGCTGTGGAAATTCGGAGAGAGAGGAAATCGCATCCTCTAACGTATCCAATAGATGCAGTGCTGTATCTGGGGCTTTTAGTTCAGAAGCAATGTAGTGTGTAATTTGTTGTAGCTGTTCTTGTGCCTGTGTTGTGATTTTTACAACGTAGGTTTCAGCCATCGATTATAATTCCCGTCTTAAGTCATTAAATACATCGGCTACAGGACGAGAACGGTTCGCTTTTGCATCTTCAAACCCAGCATGCATCATGGCATTGAATTCTTTTGCATCCATTTCATCGAGAGCAATAGGTGCAGTGGGAATGGAGAGAGAGAATGGGATGCTCTTTGTCATGATGATTTGTTTGTAAAGCATATTGATGACAACAGAAGCAGGCACTCCTAATTGTGACATGATTGCTTCAGCTTTTTCTTTTATTTCTGGTTCAACACGAGCGAGGACATTTGCAGTTTTAGCTGCCATAAATCATTCCACCTTTCTTTTTTCTTTATTGTATGCTTTTGTATAACGGTTAGCAATACAAAACCAAAACTTCCACAAGAAAGAGTAGGGGCGGTCTGAATCTCTACAAGCCAAAACCCCAAAGACCGGCGCCCCATTTCGTGCGGAAAATTGCAGAAATAAAAGGGGCATACCCAAAAAACAAAAATTAGAATGAAAAAAGTAACGAAAGTAGTATTGGATTGGGAAGTTTACCTTTCACTTCTAACAGTACTTTTGCCGAATGATTGCAGAAAAGACTGTAAAAACCTTGCTCAAATACAGGAGTTTGCAGTCTTTTTTCTTGGCTGTTTTCGTAAAGTTTGTTGCTATGACCCGCAGCCAGAATACACTTCGCTGTCTAATTAGACTAATCGTTTTTTGGTAGACTTTGCATTCACGGAATGTCTACAAAATCTAGTTTCAAACAACCATACTATTAAAGAATTAATCAAATGCTGAATCAAAAGAATGGAAGGCAATGATTAAATATAAATAGCAAGAAAGGATGAAAAAAATGATTAAATCGTTTTTAATGATAGGACAGTCGGATTTGCAGAAGTTTTTCTAAAACAAAAAGGGGATATACCAGATTCTGTTTTTAATGTATTAAAACCTGAAATATTCATAGCACTTTAAAAGATGCACGTTTTTCTAAAATGCAGGTGAGAGTTTTCTATCTTTTTATAAGATTGAACATTTTCTAACCTTTAAAATCTAATTAATTTATTTCCCATTGGAAATGTCCTATTTTTAGGCAGACTTCTCCCCTTAACTGAAATTTAAATTTTTTTCAGTTGGTAAAACCAAGTTAAGCTACTCAATCTGGAGTTTTTGTATTTGAC